>NZ_CAUGRZ010000007.1:0-129250 GCF_959602185.1 uncultured Olsenella sp. | reverse complement strand
GCTGCCGCCCTCATAGCCCATCAGCGAGGCGAGGAGCACGGTGCTCCCGTCGACCCTAAAGAGGTCGGGGCACTCGCACATCCAGCCAAGCTCGGGATCGAGGACGGTGCGGTTGACGTACTCCCAGTTGACGAGGTCCTGGCTCCTGTAAAAGAGGACCTCTCCCTGCCTGCGGTGGATGTTGCTGCCCAGGACCAGGTACCAGCCATCGGAACCCTGCCATACCTTCGGGTCGCGCGTGTGGGTGGCGTCGCCCAGCTCGGGGTCCTCGATGGGTGGGATGATGACGCGCTTGTCCTCGAAGTTGTTGAAGCTGCGGCCATCGGGCGACTCGATGGTGAGCTGCGCCGAGGTGAAGTGGCCGGGAATGCACTTGTTGATGTCGTCGGGGTCGAACTCGTCGTAGTGGACGCCCGTGTAGAAGAGGCGGAGCCTGCCCCCGCTCTCGATGGCGCTGCCCGAGAAGCAACCGTTCTGGTCGGCGGGCTTGGAGGGGAACAGCGCGATGTCCTCCTGCTGCCAGTTGACGAGGTCGGGGCTGACGGCGTGTCCCCAGCAGATGGTCCCCCATTGTGTGGCATGGGGGAAGTACTGGTAGAAGAGGTGGTACTCGCCCTTGTAGTAGATGAACCCGTTGGGGTCGTTCATCCAGCCCCGATGCGTGTGGAAGTTGATGCTCTGCATGTGCGCCTCTCCGTGGTGGCTGTCTTGTGGCGTCGGGTCCTGCTCCTAGCGGTCGACGACGTAGTTGACGCTGATGGGCGACATGGGGTACCAGGTGGCGGTGGCCTCGGGGAAGTCGACGCTCACCCTGATCTCCTCGGCCTCGCTGTAGTAGCGGGTGCCGAAGACGGTCTCGCCGCCGTTGACGAAGATCTCGAGGACGGAGGTGTCCATGACGACGCGGACGTCGCGCGCGGCATCGACCCTGGCGCGGCGGACCTTCCTGCCCTGGCCCGTCTCGTCGTCGATGAACTCCAACTCTGCCACCCCGTCGTGGAAGCGCAGCTCGAGGGCGTCGTCGAAGCGTAGGGTGCCCTCTCCCTCGATGCCAGAGACCACGAGGTCCGACACCTTGGGGATGCTGGCGTTGCCCTCGAAGGCGACCGCCTTCCCGCGGAGCGCGTCGATCTCCGCCACGGGGTTCTGAAGTATGTGTCCGTCCGGACCCAGCGCGAGCTCGCGCGGGACCGTGAGGCAGCCGCGCCAGGTGCTGGTGGGATTGTCGTAGGGTCGCACGTCGTTCTTGTCATGGGGTAGGCTCATCCAGCCCACGAGGAGCGTGCGACCCCTCTCGTCTACGAGGGTCTGGCAGGCATAGAAGTCGAAGCCGTGGTCCCACTCGACGAAGGTCGTCTGGTCGATGGCGGCGTGCGGGGCCTTGGCGTCCATGAGCTCATGGTCCTGGTGGAGGAGGTCCAGGAGGGTCCCCTCGATGGGGAAGTAGCCGTTGCCGTGCACGTTCTGGAGCATGTAGGGGAGGCCGAGCTCGTCCGTGCCCTGGGGGCAGGTGGCAAGGAACTCGCGGGGCGCGCCCTTTTCGTCCGTGAGGACGATGCGGTCAGGGCACTCCCACATGTAGCCGAAGGGCGTGGGGTCGGTGTTGGTGACCGAGCCCTCGAGCTCCCAGGCCTCGCCGTCCTCGGAGCGATAGCACAGAACCGCGCCGCGGCTGTCCTCGCGCGTCCTCGCGCCCAGGAGCATGTGGAAGGCACCGCCCTGCTTCCAGACCTTGGGGTCGCGCACGTGGTTGGAGCAGTAGGCGGGGTAGCCGGAATTGTCGAGCACGACCTCCTTGGGACCCATATGGATGCCGTTGTAGCTGCGCATGCGCGTCTGGTTGGCGAGGCGGCCGTCAAGTGTGCCGTCGCCCTCGGGCAGGCGGACGTTGCCCGTGTAGTAGTACCAGACCTCTCCGCCGTGGTCGGCGCCGTCCTCGGGGGTGGCGAGGTAGGCGCCTCCAGAGTAGGAGCCGTCCCTGTCGGAGGGGCAGTCGGGCATGACCTGGCAGCCCAGGAAGACCCAGTTGGTCAGGTCGCGGCTGACGTAGTGGCCCCAGCCGTGGGGGCTGTCGAAGTTGCCGGGGTACTCGGGGGCGTTCTGGCAGCAGATGTGATAGGTGCCGCGGAACTGGCACAGCCCGTTGGGGTCGCTGAGGGAGCCTTTCTGGGGTGCAAGGTGGAGTTTGGGACGCCAGGATTCGTCACTCATGAAATGCCCCTTCCCTGGGTGTGCCGAGGTCCGTACGGACCCTTCCGGCACATCTACATATCTGCTCATAATCTTATCTGAGAACGATTTCATAATAGGGGAAGCGGCGGTGAGTGGCGCGTGCGCAGTGCGAGCGGTTTTCCTGCCGTGCAGGGCGAGCTCCTATGATGTGTGTGTCTAGAGAGGGGGAGGAGTCCATCCGATGGAAGCGCGCTTTGCGGAAGGCCGTGGGCCTCTGGTCCGCCTTGTGGGGCTCGCCCTCCTCACGACGATGCCGTTCTATGCGTTGACGGCGCCGAACCCAGCGTTGTCCGGCAACCAGGCGCTGGTGGCGCTCGGGCTTTGTGCGGAATTCGTCCTCGCTCGCGTTGTTCCGGATGGCCTCGCGCGACGGCTCCGAGCCGCTGGCGTCGTTGCCCTTGCGTCGCTGGCTTCCGTGGAGTGGGCGCTCTGCCTCTCGCTTGCGAGAATGTCACGATACGCATGGCCCTTCGACATGGATTGGTTCGCCTCCTTCCGGCACGCCTGGCTCCTGGCGACTCCCGTGCTTGCGTTCGCCTCCGCGCTCGCCCTCTCCTCATGCCCGTCCGGGGAGGAGACGCGTCCCCCTCGCGGCGCCTCGTGCGGCCTTGACGAGAAGAAGCCAAGCGGCGGAGGGGGTCTCGCCGCGATCGCGGCGGGTTTTCTCGTCAGGGGGCTGTCATATGCCGTCACGGCCGTCGTCGACGGTCGTATGGCGCCCGGCAGGCTCTGGACGACTGGCTTCTCTCCCGTGAACCTTGTCGTGATTCCCGTGGCGTCGCTGATCCTCCTGGGGGTGAGTGCGACCCCTGACGGCAAGCTGGACCCGATGCCCATGCGCGTGGGCGTCGGATCCTTTGCCTGGTGGTCCCTTACGAGGGTGATCCCCCTTGGTCAGGCGGTCTCGTGGCCGTATGCACTGCTCTCCCTCATTGCCGTGGCGTGCTGGCTGCCTCGCGCTCGTTGCCTCTTTGCCCTCTCCGCACATGGGGCCGAGGGACGACGGAGTCATTCGGCAGAGCCTGAGCCCTCGTTCAGAGACGGGCATGTGAGGCCGGACGAGGAGGCCAGGGAGGCCCTGCTAGGCCTCGGGCTCGCTCCCCGCGAGCTCGAGGTGGCGGTCGGGGTCGTGTGCGGGGGGAGCTCCAGGGAGGTGGGCGAGCTTCTGGGGGTGAAGCCCGCAACGGTTCGCAGCACCATGGCACGCGTCTACAAAAAGGCCAGTGTGACGGGTAGGAAGGCGCTCCTCGAGCTCATCGGGATGTCAGATCGCCAACCCGCCGCCTATGGCCATTCGGACGGCGAGGAATCGGGGCGATTGGCGGCCGAGGGCTCGACGGGCGCACGGAGGGTGCCTGCGTCGGCTGCCTCACGCCCGCTCGAAGCGGCTGTCGCGACCGCGCTCCTGCTTCCCTGGGGCATCACTCTGCCTGCGTGGGGCGCGGGGCGACCGCTTGTCTATGGGGCCGCGCTCGCGTGCCTCATGACAGGCGGGGCCTCTTTGGCGGGTTGCCATCCTTCGGAAGGCCGTTGCGCCTCCCGTGTCGCCCTTGCCCTCGCTTCGATGCTGTCGCTCGGCATGGCTCGGTTTGCGGTAGGGGTGGGCGGGTATTGGATTCCCTTCGAGCTGACCGGTGCCCTTCTTGGCACCGCCATGCTGATCGAGCTGTTGTTGCAGCGGCAGACGGAGGCGGTGCCGGGTGGCTGGGGGCGCTGGGATAGCCTGGCGGGATGGGCTATGCTGCTGACATCCCTTTGCATGGGCGCCGCATGGGAGGAGACCTGGCGCGTGGGGCCGTGGTTCGCAGCCTCGCTGCAAACTACGGTTTTCCTGCTTCTGGTGACGGCAGGGGGCTTGTATCTGCTGGCAAGCGAGCGTCAGTACTTGCGGATGGCCCTCGCGCTTGCCTTGCTTGCCGTCTCGCTGTTGTCGAATGTCAGAGGTTCCCTGTTCGCACTCGCGGCGGCTTCCTGCGCATTGCTAGGGCGAAGGTTTGCGCGTGCGAAGTCGGCGACACCTGGTCCGTCCCTGCCGCTTGTCGCATTTGGGCTCGGCGTGGTTGCAGCTGACGTCCTGGTCAACCGCGTTGGCTTCCTGATGGTTGGCAACGAGGTGCTCACCCGACCCTTTGGGGGGCGTGGGGCGTTTGGGGGGATCTTCCTGAGCTCGTCCCTCCTCCTTGCGCTGTGTGCCGGGACGACGTTTGCGTGCCTCTGCCGGAGCGTCGAGGTGGCAGAGCGCCTGAGGGGCAGCCTTGACCGATCGGGCCTCACGCGCGAGAGGACCGAGCACCTCCTGCTTGGCCTCGGCTTCGGACAGACCGAGGCGGAGGTTGCGAGCGACATCGCCTATGGGTACTCCTCGCAGAAGATCTGTGAGCGCCGGTTCGTCTCCAGGGGAACGGTCAACACTGCCAGGCGTGCCGTCTACTCCTCGCTCGGCGTACATGGCAGGTCGCAGCTCGTAAATCTGTTGCTGCAGCTTAGCCGCCTGTAAACACCCCGTTTTCCACTTTCATATCGGCTGACTACAGACCTGTCGCGTTTGGCGGGCCATCGTTTGTGGTGGCGCGCCACCACCTTTGGTTGGTCAGACGAAAGGAAGCAAGATGAGGCTCGAACACATGTCCCATCTGAGTCTGTTTGCCATTGCACTTGCCTGTTGCCTAGCTGTCAATCCCACGGTCGCGCATGCAGGGTCCCTTGAGGAAGATTCTGCCACGGGGGATGCCGTCGAGGCGACCGCCGAACTTGAGGGGGCCTTCGAAGCTGGTGCCGTTGCGGGGGATGCCACCGAAGAGGCTGCCGTCCAGGAGGACGCTTCCGCAAAGGGTCCCATCGCGGAAGGTGCTATTGAAGAAGGTTCTCCTGCGGGGGGTCCCGCCAGGGTCAGAGACACGCGGGACTCACGATATGACTTCAACTTCCAGTTCAAGGGAGCAAGCCAGGGCACCGAATGGCGCGGAAAGGATTCATACAGCTCGACCTACCTTCGTGTTGACTACAGGACCGGCAAGTCACCGCAGCTGTTTGTCGACGGGGCTAATAACAGCAAGGGGGCAGGGTGGCGCAACTGCACGAACGGTGATTACGTAAGGGCTCCGGGCGTTGGCCAATACGAGATTCATAACGGCGTGCGCGAGCTTGGCTACGCCTTTGCGCGACTCACCGGCTGGGCCGATCAGGGCTCTGGGAAGCTTAGTGGCCTCTGGAGTCCAGACTGCGCGGGCAACTACACCGACCTGAACAGATAGGGACGGAGATGGCCCGGCGGGCGACTCCGCCAGGCCACCACTGGGAGGCTACGTGAAGAGGAATGAGCGCATCGCCGCCGCAGTGTTGCT
Organism: uncultured Olsenella sp.; assembly: GCF_959602185.1. Classification (NCBI taxonomy): domain Bacteria; kingdom Bacillati; phylum Actinomycetota; class Coriobacteriia; order Coriobacteriales; family Atopobiaceae; genus Olsenella; species uncultured Olsenella sp. The sequence goes on along the minus strand of NZ_CAUGRZ010000007.1, from coordinate 123,674 downwards.
CGCGGCCTGTCTTTTGGCGGCGCTTGCATACAAGGGCTACGAGTCCCATTTAGACGCCCAAGTTTGCCACGAGATTCAAGAGGAGGAGAAGAGTCGAACGAAGGCGCAGGAGGGGGACGAGGTCACGATTGGGACCAAGGACGATCGCGAGGACTCTCCATTCCGCGGAACGATGCGCGTGCGCGTGGAGGATGCCGTCGTCTTTGACGGACCCGACCAGGCCCGCAAGGAGTTCGACGGTTGGGTGGAGGACGCATTCTACGCGGGAAACTACTTCAGCGAGGGAAGGCAGGGGGAGGACTTCGACTTGGTGTTGTTTCGCATCCACGTCTCGAATGTCGACGCAGAGCCACGGCACGCGACAAAGCTGGGCAACCAGCTGTTCATGATCGAGGGCGTGGCCGGGTTGCACCCATGCATAGAGCATGCCTATCTGGATGGGCCTGGGACGGCAACCAAGGATGCCGAGCGCGGCTACTTTGGCATCGTCCCTGGCAGCGAGGGAGATTACGTCTTTGGATACGTGGTGAGAAGAGATGATGCGGACAAGGGGTCATTTACTGCGGGGAGTTGGGGCTACGGCGGCTACGAGGTGCCATTGGCTCCCAGGGATCTGAGGGGGCAGTCATGAGGACATTGCTGGCGCTGGAGCTCAACAAGGTTCTGAGGAGCAAATGGTTTGCCACGGCCTTGCTCGTTGCCGTGGCGCTTGCCGTTGCCTCTGCCGTTTGTGGGATCGCGAGCGTGCGTGAATGGGAGAGCCTCAAGGAAGGAGGTGTCCGCGAGTACATCGTCACATCCAAACGGGGGAGCTATGGCAGGAGCCTTCTGTTGCACAGCAACCTGCCGCGCGAGGCGTTCTTTCAGCTTGTGGCCCTCCTGGCGGCCCTTGCTGGCTCATGCTCGCTGAGGTCTGAGCTTGACTGTGGGGTCGCGAACCAGATGCTCGTGCGCGCGTCGAGGAGTCGCTATCTTGCGTCCAAGTGCATCGCGGTATTCTGTTCGGGCGCCTTGGTCGTGGGCGTGCCTCTGGCGCTGAACTTCCTTGTCCTTTCCTGTGCGCTCCCAGGCTATGCGCCCGAGGTGCTCGACAACCTGTACATCGGGCTTTCGGCACAGGAGACCCTCTCTTGGCTCCTGTACTCACGGCCCCTTTTGTACCTTGTGGTCAACCTTGTTGTTGATGCCGCGCTATGCGGAATCTGGTCCGTTCTGGTGCTCGCCGCCTCCTTGGTCATCAAGAACCGCGTCATATTGCTTGCGGGCTCGTATCTGCTCACCCTCGGCTCGCTGCAGCTGGGCAAAGTCATCTTCTACATCGCGAGAGTGGGTGGATTCCGCTTCGACATGATTTCCGTGCTGGAGGGCGTATGCGAGGGGCCGTTGCGCAGCGGTGTCGCAATGGCGGCAATGGCGCTGCTCATGCTCGCGGTCTCCCTTGCGACCCTGCGTCTTCGAAGGGACGGTGACGTCCTGTGACCTTCGCAAACCTTGTGAGGTCTGACCTTTCGGAAGGCCTTCGCTCGACGCGAGGGCGGGTGGCCCTGCTGGCCGTGGGGGGCGGCTGCCTATCGTTTCTGCAGCTTCTCTTCACCATGGCAATAGACTATTGGGATCCCCCCTTCACCTTCGGCGAGGCCATTGTGGCGGCCATGGGTGGGATGAGCGTCTTTGACCCTGATCATGAGGTGGCTTTCCGGTTTCCGGCTGGGTGGATGCTAATGCTCATGCTCGTCGCGTACATACCCCTGAGCTATCCGTACAGGGATCTCATGGGGTATGGGAGGGAAGTCCTCGTTGCGTCAGGTAGCAGGTGGTCGTGGTGGCTCTCCAAGTGCCTGTGGGTGACGCTTGTCGCCCTGCTTGGCTGCGCCCTGCTCGTTGTCGCCTGTGCCATCGTCTCCCTGTTGTGGGGAGGAGAGCCTTCCCTTTTGGTCCCCGATGGCTTCCTGGAATGCGCGGGACTTGGCTCGGAGCTTGCTGGCCCCTATGACCTCAGGCCCTTCGTCCTTGTGTTTCCCTTGATGGTCGTTGCCGTCTGCCTGCTCCAGCTAGCGCTGTCCCTCGCGCTGGGCCCGACTCTGGCATTTGCGTCCACCTCGGTCGTCCTCCTGGCGTCGGCGTATCTGTTCCACCCCCTTCTGCCGGGCGAATACCTCATGATCGCACGGCTTGACCTGTCGATTCCAAATGGCATGAGCCTGAGGAGCGGTGCCAGCTATGCCCTGGTCATAGCGGCGGCAAGCGTGCTGGTTGGAGGTCTTCACTTTTCGCGGATGGATTGCATAGACAAGGAGCTCTCGATATGAGGGGAAGTCTGGTCGTGACAGATCCTGGCACCGGCGTCGCGTCTGGCGATGCATGCTCCGGCTGTGCCGTAGAGGTCAGTGGGTTGTCCAAGCGGCTGAGGGGCGTGAGCGTCCTAGACGACGTCAGCCTGTGCGCGGACGCTGGCGAAACGATTGGCCTTTCCGGACAGAACGGCTCGGGAAAGACGATGCTCATGCGCGCCATCGCGGGGTTGATCAGGCCGAATGCCGGAAGGGTGACCATAGACGGCAAGGAGCTGTGGAAGGACATCCCCTTCCCTCCCAGCGTAGGCCTCCTGCTGGAGGGCCCCGCCTTCCTGGCTGACCGCAGCGGGAGGGACAACCTGAGGCTCCTCGCCTCCATCAAGGGGCTGGCAAACGAGGATGACTGCCTGGCCGCCCTGCGTGACGTCGGGCTTGATCCAGACGACAGGCGTCCGTATCGCAAGTACTCGCTGGGAATGAAGCAACGGCTCGGCATTGCCGGGGCGCTTTTCGAGCGGCCCTCGCTCCTGCTGCTCGACGAGCCCACGAACGCTCTCGACGCGGACGGTGTGGAGATGCTGAAGAGGCTGGTGAGGCGCGAGCAGCGGCGTGGTGCGACGATTGTCCTGGCGTGCCATGCGGCAGACATCCTCCGGGAGCTTTCCCACGAGGTCTACCACATTGCGGAGGGGCGGATCGACGGGCACGAGGAGCTGAGGCAGCCATGAGGCGTGGTCGTGCTTGGAGCGCGTTGACCTTGGCACTGGTCGCCTGCGCAGTCGCCGTTGCCCTGGCGGCGCGCATCTGGGTGGTGAACGCGAGGGCTCCCGTCATCCCCGAGGAGTGGTTCCAGGCCAACGAGGACGTTCCCCTGGAAGGTGCCTTTGCCGAATACAGGTACGAGAACACGAGGGGGTATTCGATCTGCATGACGGACGCGCGCCGCATGTCCGTCAGGGAATACCTGGCCGAGTTCAGCAAGGACGACGATGCCGCACGCGTGCAGATGGAGCGGCTCGCCCAAGAGGGGACGGACCTGGATGCCAAGACGCTGCTGGTCGCCGACATAACGATGAAGAACGAGAAGGGGGCGGAGGACGAGAGGGGCTACCTCGACTCCATCGGGTGGTCCGTCAAGTGCCCTGAGACGCCGGCGTATTGGATCAGGGTGCAATCCATGCTGTTCTCCTGCTCCGTCCCCCAGATCAATGGCTCCTACAAGCTCTCGATCAGGCCGAAGACCGAGTACGTGATCCATGTGCCCTTCGCGTCGACGATGTTCGAGGCGACGTTCCCACAGCCGTATGACTACCAGTACCTTCCCACGTTGGAGCCGGGTGAATACGGCTTCGTGGTCACGAAGGGGCCGGTGAGGAAGGTCGTCCACCTGGACGTCGCATAGGACGTCCTGGGCGTGCGCCGGGTGGTGCGCGCCGCCCCTCTCGCCTCCACTTGTGTGCTTATTTTGAGCGCTCGGGGCATTGGAATGCTGCTGTATACTTTTAAGGCTTTTCCACTGAGCCCCGTAACCTCATAGGAAAAAGCGTACCGATACGTAGTACATGGAGGAGTCAAATGAAGTCGACTCATTACGCCAAGCCTGGCGAGGTCGAGCGCAACTGGGTGCTCATCGACGCCGATGGCGCCACGCTGGGACGCCTTGCCACCAAGGCTGCCATGATCCTTCGTGGCAAGAACAAGCCCCAGTACACCCCCAACACCGACACCGGCGACTTCGTGGTCGTCATCAACGCCGATAAGGTCCAGCTTACCGGCGTCAAGGCCGAGCACAAGTCCTACTGGCGCTATTCCGGCTGGCTGGGCGGCCTCAAGACCGAGTCCTTCAAGGAGGCCATGGCCAAGCACCCCGAGCGCGTCGTCGAGCACGCCATCAAGGGCATGCTCCCCAAGACGACCCTTGGTCGCCAGCAGGGCATGAAGCTCAAGGTTTACGCTGGTCCCGAGCACCCGCACACCGCTCAGAACCCCGTCAAGATCGATCTGGAGGCTTAACCGATGGCTGACAACACCGCTGTTTACACCGGCACCGGCCGTCGCAAGGAGGCCGTCGCCCGCGTCCGTCTGGTTCCCGGCACCGGCAAGGTCACCGTCAACGGCCGCGACGCCGCCAACTACTTTGGCCGCCAGCAGCTCGTCGACAACGCGACCGCTCCCTTCCGCGTGACCGACACCGTCGACCGCTTCGACGTCTTCGCCAACTGCGATGGCGGCGGCATCAACGGCCAGTCCGGCGCCCTGCGCCTGGGCATCGCCCGCGCTCTCCTCGAGGCTGGCGAGTATCGCGCCGATCTCAAGAAGGCCGGCTTCCTCACCCGTGACGCCCGCGCCGTCGAGCGCAAGAAGTACGGCCTGAAGAAGGCCCGCAAGCGCCCGCAGTTCTCCAAGCGCTAGCCTCCTCTGGTCTTTCGCGAATCTGGGACCCGCTTCGGCGGGTCCTTTTTTGTTGCTCATGGAATGACGGCTCGCGTGCGGGGTCGCGTCGTCGGGGGGCGCTTGGCGCGTGTCCTGCTCGGCGGCGTCCAACGCGTGCGAGAGAGCGCCGACGACGTCCAACGCGTCTTTCTCCTTCCTGCCAACTGGGCAAACGTGGAAGCGAGAGACGTGTTGGACGTTTTCGAGAGAATTTGGCACGCGTCGGGCGTTTTCATCAAAGAGCGGTGCGCGTTGGACGAGATGGCGCAGCCAAGTCCGTGGCGCCCGCAATCGATAGTGCACCCTGTGCCTGTGCCTGTGCCTGTGCCTGTACCTGCGGCAGGGACCTCCGCTCAAGACGAAAAGTCTGACATTCAAACGATTAATTTGCCAAATCGCCATTGTGATTCGTAATCCTTCGATATACTCGTCTAGCTATAACGTAGGAGAGACGAGAGGGGGCGAGGGACATGGAGAACGTCGCGTACGCATTGGGCAGGCGCCTGCGTCGCGCCAGCCATCCCACGCAGCTCCTCCTGCTCGCCCTCGGCGTCGCCGTCGTCGCGCTCGCCTCCCTGATGCTGGGCCGGTATCACATGGGCGTGGGGGAGGTGCTGGGCATGCTCGTCGGACGGGTGCTTCCGGTGACGCCCGGCTGGACGCCCCAGCAAGAGACCCTCTTCTTCAACGCCCGCCTTCCCCGCGTGCTCCTGGCGCTCATGGTGGGCTGCTCTCTCTCCGCTTCCGGCGCCGCCTTCCAGGGCGTCTTCCAGAACCCCCTGGTGTCTCCTGACTTCCTGGGCGCCTCACAGGGAGCGGCCTTCGGTGCCTGCGTGGCCCTGCTCCTCTCGCTTGGAAGCATGGGCACCTCCATCGCAGCGTTCGTGACCTCCATGGCGTCGGTGGCGATCGTCCTCTGGCTCAGCGGCCGCGCCAAAGGGAACCGCATCCTGGTCACCGTGCTCTCGGGCGTCATGGTGAGCTCGGTCTTCCAGGCTGGCGTCTCGTACACCAAGCTCGTGGCAGACCCCAACGCCCAGCTCCAGGCCATCACCTTCTGGCTCATGGGCTCGCTCACCAGCGCCAGCCCGCGCGACCTAGCCTTCGTCGCCATTCCCATGCTCGTGGGCAACGCGGGGCTCCTTGCCCTGCGCTGGCAGGTCAACGCGCTCACGATGGGGGACGACGAGGCGCTGAGCATGGGCGTCGACGCCCCGCGCGTCCGCCGTGCGGTGATCGTCTGCTCCACGCTGGTCACGGCTGCGAGCGTCTCGGTCACGGGCATCATCGGCTGGGTGGGGCTCGTGGTCCCGCACCTCGCCCGCGGCATCGTGGGCGTCGACTACCGCCATCTCCTGCCCGCCAGCATGCTGCTGGGTGCCGGCTTCCTGTTGGTGGTGGACGACGTCGCCCGTCTGGCCACCACGGCAGAGATTCCCATAGGCATCCTCACCGCCTTCATCGGCGCGCCCTTCTTCATGCGCCTGATCACGAGGGGGCGGCGTCGATGAGCCTCGAGGTGAGTGGCCTCAGCTTCTCGTACGGGAGACGGCGCGTGCTGCGCGACCTCAGCTTCGGGGTGCCCGACGGCAGCCTGGCCTGCGTGCTGGGTCCCAACGGCGTGGGCAAGACGACGCTCTTCCGCTGCATGCTGGGCATCCGCGGCTACGAGGGCACGGTGCTCGCCAACGGCCATGACGTGCGCGAGCTTAGCGTGAGGGAGCGCGCCCGCCAGATGGCCTACATTCCCCAGGCCCACGTGAACGTCTTCGACTACGAGGTCGTGGACATGGTGCTCATGGCCTGCGGCACGGACCTCGGCATGCTCAGGACCCCCACCCGCCGCCACGAGGACAGGGCCATGGCGGCTTTGGAGCGCGTGGGCATCGCCGATCTGGCGCATCGCAGCGTCAACCGACTCTCGGGCGGCCAGCTCCAGCTCGTCCTCTTTGCCCGGACCATAGCCCAGGACGCACGCGCCATGATTCTGGACGAGCCCACGAGCGCGCTGGACTTCGCCAACGCGGACAAGGTCCTCTCGCTTGCCCAGTCCCTGGCCAGGGAGGGGAGGTCGGTGATCGTGTCGACCCACCGGCCCGAGCAGGCCTACCTGTACTCGGACCTGGTCATTGCCATGGGCGAGGGGGGCGTCGTGGGGGTTGGCAGTCCACAGGAGGTGGTGACGAGCGAGCGCATGAGCAGCCTCTATGGCATGGGCGTCACGGTGAGCTCGCTCTTTGGCGACGCGGCGCGCGCTTGCGTGCCCAGCGAGCGCCTGGGGGCCGAGGCCGCGCGGGAACAACGAACGACGATCAGGTGATTCTTTGTCGTGCGCTAGCTCGCGGGAAGGCCGCGACGCACGGCGTCAGAAGGGAGCAAAAGTGAGAGTGGCGCAGTTAGGCAGGAGGGCGTTCGCCGCGCTGGCGGCTGGGGCCTTGGCCCTCGCCCTTACGGGCGGGCTCGCGGCGTGCGCGGGCCAGCAGGCTGGCGGCGGGAGCGACCAGACACAGCAACAGGCGACCACGAGGAGCTTCACCGATTCCTGCGGCCGAGAGGTCGAGCTGCCCTCCAACATCACGAAGGTGGCGGCCTCTGGCCCGGTGGCCCAGCAGATACTCCTCACCATCGCGCCCGAGGACATGGTGGGTCTGGCCACGAAGCTGACTGACGGACAGGCCACCCTCTTTGACGACTCCGTGGCCCAGCTTCCCGTCTTCGGCCAGATCTACGGCGGCAAGGGCGACTTCAACAAGGAGGCGGTCGCGGACGCCGCGCCGCAGCTGGTTATCGACCTGGGCGAGGCCAAGGGCAGCATCAAGGAGGACATGGACCAGCTGCAGGAGCAGATCGGCATCCCCTGCGTGCACATCGAGACCTCGCTGGACAGCTATGACGAGGTGTATAGGACCCTGGGAATCCTGCTGGGCAAGGAGGGCCGTGCGGCAGAGCTCTCGAGCTACTGCAAGAAGGCCTACGACGAGGTCGATGGTGTCGTCTCGACGATTCCCGAGTCCGACCGACCGAAGGTGGCCTACCTGTTGGGGGATTCCGGCCTCAACGCGATCGCAAAGGGCAGCTTCCAGGGCGCAGTTGTCGACTTCGTGGCAAGCAACGCCATCGTGACCGAGAAGGCGTCCGGCTCCGGAAAGGGCCAGGAGGTGAGCCTGGAGCAAATCGCCTCCTTCGACCCGCAGCTGATCGTCTTCGGGCCGGGAAGCATATATCCCAGCGTGGGCGAGGACCCCGCCTGGTCCGAGCTGTCCGCCATCAAGGGTTCCAACTACTACCAGGTTCCTGCCAGCCCCTACAACTGGCTCTCCTCGCCTCCATCGGTCAACCAGGTCGCAGGCATGCAGTGGCTCGCCCGCGTGTGCTATCCCCAGAAGTTCCAGACCGGTGTCGAGGACGTGGCGAAGGACTACTTCAAGACCTTCTACGGCCACGACCTGAGCGACTCCGAGCTTGAGGACCTTCTCGCGGGCTCGCTTCCCAGGGCGTAGGGCTGCCGCTTACCCCGGTCGCCACGCTATCCAAGGGGGAATCCCTCCAGCACCCTCTCCTGGCATGTCGAAGTGGGCTCGATGGGCTCCGGTCTGCCCCAGGCGGGCCGGAGCCTCTTCGTGGCAAGGTCAAGAAGCGAGGGGCGCACGACCACGACGGCGTGCGGCCAGGCGGGACGCGGCCCCTCCTCTAGCAAGGCGAGTGCCTGACAGAGGCCTTCGCCGCGCCTGAGTTCGAGGGGGCCAAGCTCGTCCACGACCATGAGCCCCGGCCTGTCTGCCTCGAGAGCGAGCCCACCCAACGACCCGAAGTGACGGTTGACCCGTCCCAGCGCCGCGTCCGATATGTCCCAACCGAGCCCCGCGCGCCTGGACTGCGAGCAGCCGTCACGGTCGCCTTGCGGGAGATGCGCGACCTCGGCGTAGGTGGCCTGCGGGCCGTGACCGACAGGATCGGCGGGGCGCGCGAAGGCGAGAAGCTCGTGCTGCGGGAGGAGCAGGTTGTCTATGCCCAGCTTGGAGAGGCTGCCGTCCGGCTCGCGCCTCCAGCGACCAGGCGCCAGGACGCCGCTGCAGACGAAGCCGCGCGCCTCCAGCCCCTCCACCAGGGATTGCAGCCACCGCGTCTTGCCGCTTTGCTGTGGTGCGCTCAGCAAGTACAGCATCTTCTCTTCCTCGCATTCGACAGGTCCTCGGGCACGCGCGAGCGCACGTCTCGCCCATTCCCCACGCACGGACGCACGTCCCATTTACCCATCACGCACGAACGCACACAAGGGCGGCTCGCCAACTGCGAAAACGTCAATGGGCGTGTGCGTAGTAGCGTAGCGGATGCCATCGGCGTGCGCAGGAGCGTGCTCGGCGTCTGCGGCGATTGGCACCACCCGCTGTGCACAATCGCACGACGGCATGCTGCTACCATTCTTCTTGTATCTTCCGTGGCAGCACCGGCGGCATCGCCGTACGGGGTCCATGAGCAGGGGAGAGTAGATGAAGTACTTTGGCACCGACGGCTTCCGCGGCCGCGCGAACGAGGGCCTCAACGTCGAGCACGCATACAAGATCGGCCGCTTCGTGGGTTGGTACTACGGAGCACGCCAGGCTCGCAAGGCTCGCATCGTCATTGGCAAGGACACCCGTCGCTCCAGCTACATGTTCGAGAGCGCCCTTGTGTCCGGCCTGGTAGCCTCCGGAGCCGACGCCTACATGCTGCACGTCATTCCCACGCCGGGCGTCTCGTACGAGACCGTGGACGGGCAGTTCGATTGCGGCGTCATGATTACCGCCTCGCATAACCCCTTCACCGACAACGGCATCAAGCTGGTCAATGCCGACGGCTTCAAGATGGACGAGGACGTCCTCGAGGAGGTCGAGCGCTACATCGACGGCGAGCTCGAGATCCCCCTCGCCACCGGAGACGCCATCGGCTGCACCGTCGACTACATGCAGGGCCGCAACCGCTACATCGCCCACCTCATCGCGAGCGCCAACTTCTCGCTTCAGGGCGTAAAGGTGGGCCTGGACTGCGCCAACGGCGCCGCGAGCTCGGTGGCCAAGCCCGTGTTCGATGCGCTGGGCGCCGACGTCCGCGTGATTAACAACGCCCCCAACGGCTTCAACATCAACGTCGACTGCGGGAGCACCCACATCGAGCGCCTGCAGCGCCACGTCGTGGAGCAGGGACTGGACGTGGGCTTCGCCTACGACGGGGACGCGGACCGCTGCATCGCGGTGGACGAGAGGGGACGCGTCGTGGACGGCGACCTCATCCTCTACGTCTGCGGCAAGTACCTGCACAAGCACGGGCGCCTCGCGGGCGGCACCGTGGTGCCCACCGTCATGAGCAACTTCGGCCTCTTCCGCGCCTTCGACGAAGCGAACCTCCAGTACGAGACTACCGCCGTGGGCGACAAGAACGTCTATGCCTGCATGCGCCAGAACGGCTACTCGCTGGGCGGCGAGCAGAGCGGCCACGTCATCTTCGGAGACATCGAGCGCACGGGCGACGGCATCATGACCAGCCTGCGCGTGATGGAGGTCATCCGCGCCGAGCGAGAGAGGCTCTCCGTCCTCTGCGCGCCGGTCAAGCTGTACCCGCAGCTCCTGGTCAACGTGCGCGTCAGCGACAAGGACGCTGCCATGGAGGCGCCCGAGGTCAAGGCCGCCGTGGCGGAGGCGGAGCGCTTCCTGGAGGGCAACGGTCGCGTGTTCGTGCGCGCAAGCGGCACCGAGCCCCTGGTGCGCGTGCTCGCCGAGGCGCCCGAGGACGCGCTCTGCCGCCAGGCGGACGACATCGTGCTCAAGGCCTTGGAGCCCTTCAAGGCCTAGGCCGACAAAGCGCCACGGGGCCCGCCCGACGGGCTCGTGGCCCATGCCCCTCTCGCCTGACTTTGCCCATGCGAGAGGGGCTTGTCCTACGTGCTGGTAGAATGGCCAGACAGCACGGAAACGCAACGCAATCGGAGGTGTCACATGTGCGGAATCGTCGGCTACACGGGACGAAGGCAGGCTGCCGAGTTCCTTCTCTCGGGTCTTGCCGCCCTCGAGTACCGTGGCTACGATTCCGCCGGCATCGACGTGATGGCGTCCGACGGCGAGCTCCATGGCGTGAAGTGCGCCGGGCGCGTGGCCACCCTGGTCGAGCGCTGCAGGACGGCCAACCTCACGGGCACCACCGGCATCGCCCACACGCGTTGGGCGACCCACGGTGCCCCCACCGACCGCAACGCCCATCCGCACCTCGACTGCGACGGGCGCATCGCCATCGTCCACAACGGCATCATCGAGAACTTCCGCGAGCTTCGCTCCCAGCTCAGGCTCGCGGGCCACCAGTTTGCGAGCGACACCGACTCCGAGGTCGTTGCTCACCTGGTGGAGGATGCCTGGAAGGGCCCCGCCAAGGGTGATTTGCTGCGCGCCGTGCGCTACGCGTGCCGCCGCCTCCAGGGCTCCTGGGCCCTGGTCGTGGAGTGCTCCGACGTCCCCGGCCAGCTGGTCGTGGCTCGCAAGGGCTCGCCGCTCGTGCTCGCCTCGACGGATGACGGCGCCTATGCTGCGTCGGACGTGATGCCCCTCTCGCCCGTGTCCTCCGACGTCATCCAGCTCGAGGACGACCAGTTCGCCCTCCTGCGCGCGGACGGGACGGTCGAGGTCTTCGACGACGAGGGCGAGCTGGTGGCCCATCCCAGCACGCTCAGGATCGACTGGGACGCCTCCGCTGCCACCCTGGGCGGACACGCCGACTTCATGGCAAAGGAGATAAGCGAGCAGCCCGAGGCCATCGAGCGCCTCCTCAAGGGCCGCCTGGGCGAGCACGGCATCGAGCTCGATGAGCTCAGCATGACCTCCGAGGAGCTCGCAGGCATAGACCGCGTGTACGTCGTCGCCTGCGGCACCTCCTACCACGTGGGGCTCATCGCCCGGAGCATGATCGAGGACTGGGCGCACGTCCCCGTCTTCTGCGAGTACGCCTCGGAGCTTAACTACAAGGACCCGCTCGTGAGCGACCGCACGCTCTGCGTGGTCATCACCCAGTCGGGGGAGACGGCCGACACCCTCACCGCCGCCCGTCGCATGAGGGCCTTGGGCTGCAAGGTCTTCGCGATCACCAACGTCCTGGGGTCCAGCGCCGCGCGCGAGAGCGACGGGACCCTCTACGTGCAGGCCGGGCCAGAGATCTGCGTCTGCTCGACCAAGGCCTACACGGCGCAGATGGTCGCGGCGGCGCTCCTCGCCCTGAGGCTCGCGCTCGCCAACGGGTCCATGGACCTCGACGAGGTGCGTCGGCACTTCGACAACCTCGAGGCCCTGCCGGACCTCGTGCGCGAGGTCATCGCGCGCCGCTGGCAGGACAAGCGCGCCGCCCGGCACTTCCGTCGGGCCGCCTCCGCCCTCTTCCTGGGCCGCGGCGTCAACGCGACGACCGCCTACGAGGGAGCGCTCAAGCTCAAGGAGGTCAGCTACCTCCACGCCGAGGCCTACCCCGCCGGCGAGATGAAGCACGGGCCCATCGCCCTGCTCGAGCCAGGCTTCCCCGTGGTGGCGATCGTTCCCGCCGACCACGTGCACGACAAGACCGTGTCCAACATCCAGGAGGTCATGGCCCGCGGCGCCACCTGCGTCGCCGTGGCCACCGACGGCGACGAGGCCGTGGGCGCCCTCTGCGAGGACACGCTCTGGATTCCCGAGGTCCCCGAGGAGAAGCTCGTGCCCATCGTCGCCATCGTCCACCTCCAGCTTCTGGCCCGCTATGTCGCCCGCGCGCGCGGCTGCGACGTGGACAAGCCGCGCAACCTGGCCAAGTCGGTCACGGTGGAGTAGCCATGGCGTCGGCGGGAGTGGGCTTCTCCATGCTCGAGGTCGCGCGCATGGAGCGTGCGCTCGAGAGGCATCCCTCCTTCGCGGGAAGGGTGTTCTCCGAGGACGAGCGGTCGCACTGCGCCGCGACGTCCCGCCCCGTCGGACACCTCGCCGCCCGCTTCGCGGCGCGCGGGGCGGTGGCCCGCGCCCTGGGCGTGACGGACTCCGGCCCCTTCCTGGGACTGCACGACGTCGAGGTGGAGCTGGACTCCGCGGGCAGGACCCAGGCGAGGCTCGCGGGGACGGCGCTCGCCCTGGCCCGCGAGCAGGGGGTGAGCGAGATTGCGCTCTCGCTCTCGCTCACCAGGGAGATCGCCACCGCAAACGCCGTCGCGGTGAGCGATGCGGTGCGCCCCCGCGCTGACGAGGGGCCCGATGCCGCCAAGCAGATGCAGGCCTCGTTCAAAGCGGCACGGTCGGTCATCGACGAGCTCGAGCTCCTCCAGGGCGGCGGGGGAGAGCTGCCCCTCTCCGAGCCTGCGGGCCCAGGGCCAGGGGAGTCGGGCGACGTGACGGATGAGGTGGACGTGCAGACGGAAGCTGCCGGGGAGGCCGCGGGCTCGCCAACGCTCCCCGGCATCGCGATAGGAGGCTGACATGCAGCCCGTGCTCAACATCGAGGACATCAAGAGGGTCGAGGCGGGGCTCACCAACGTGGGCGTGAGCATATCCGAGCTCATGCACCGCGCCGGCACCGCCGCCGCCAACGAGGCGCTGCGCCTGGCGCATCCGCAGGGCGCGGTCGTGCTCTGCGGCTTGGGCAACAACGGGGGCGACGGCTGGGTCGCCGCCGAGGAGCTGCTCTCCAAGGGAGTCGAGGTCTATGCGGTGACTCCCGTCGAGCCCGACCAGATCAAGGGCGACCTCGCCCGCGTGGTGGCAAAGAGCGCGCAGGTCGCGGGCGTGTCCATCGTGGTTGCTCCCCCGCGCGAGCTGCTCGAGGGGCTCCTCTCGGACGCCGACGTGGCCATCGACGCCATGCTGGGCACGGGGTTCCGCGGCGTCCCTCGCGCACCCTTCGACATCTGGATCGACTGCCTCAACGGCAGCGACGTCCAGGTGGTCTCGGTCGACGTGCCCAGCGGCCTTTCGGCCCAGACGGGCCTTGCCGAGGACGCTTGCGTGGCGGCCGACCTCACCGTGACCATGCTCGCCCTCAAGCCGGGCCTGCTTTCGGACGACGGACGTGACGCCTGCGGCGCCATCGTGGTGGCGCCCCTGGCCGAGCAGACGGAGCGTCTGGTCCTCGAGGCAGATCCCGTTGCCTGGAGGGCCGACCTGGACGACTACGACTCCGTCCTGCGCCCGTCCTCGAGCGCCGACGACAAATTCCGTCGCGGCTCGGTGCTCGTGGTGGGAGGCTCCTCTCGCTTCCCCGGCGCCCCCATGATGGCGGCCCTGGCTGCTGCCCGTGCCGGTGCGGGCTACGTCACCCTCGCCGTACCCGCGGCCATCGCGCCCGTCGTCCAGTCCCAGATGCTCGAGATCCCGGTCATCGCGCTGCCCTGCGAGGCGGACGGGACCTTCTCGGCAAAGGCTGCCGAGGCGGTGGCGGAGCTCGCCGCGAAGCGCACGGCTACCGTCGTCGGCCCGGGCATGCGCGTGAGCTCGGGCACCGTCGGGGTCGTGTCCGCCCTCCTGGGCACTCCCGTCCCCCTGGTGGTCGACGCGGACGGCCTGAACTGCATCTCTCGCCTGACCTCCAACGCGCTCGACGACTTCCCCGAGCTCCTGCGCAGGGACAGCCCCCTGGTGCTCACCCCGCACCGCGGGGAGCTGGGACGCCTGGTTGGCCTGCAGGACACCCCTCCCGCGAGCCTCACCGCCGCAATGGAGGCTGCCCGTCGCATCGTGTGGTCCGACGGGGGCAGCGAGCTCTGCGTGGTCTCGAAGGGGTCCGCGACCGCCTGCGTGAGCGTGGACGCCGCCTTCCTGCCCAAGCCCGGTCCCGCTGCGCTGGCGACGGCGGGCTCCGGTGACGTCCTGGGCGGCATAATTGCCGCCTACCTGGCCCGCTCCAACGTGGAGGCCGACGACCTCCCCGTGCTCGCCGCCTACGCTTGCGAGGTCCACGGCTACGCCGGCTCCATCGCGGCGCAGCGCGTGGGGGCCAACGCCGTCATGGCCCACGACCTCATCGACGCGATTGGCCTGGCGGAGGACGCCCTCCTCGACCAGGTCAACGCGGCGGTCACGGGCATGGGCGAGAAGAACTAGCCTCAAAAGGAGTCGCGAAGATGGCAGTGAGCAGGGAACCACAGACGCGCGCGGCCTGGGTGGAGGTCGACCTCAACGCCGTGCGCAAGAACACGCGGGCCTTCAAGGCGCTCCTGCGCCCGGGCGTCCAGATGATGTGCGCCGTGAAGGCGGACGCCTATGGGCATGGGGCGGTCGAGTGCGCCCGCGCCATGCACGCCTCGGGCGCGAGCCAGTTCGCCGTGGCCACGGTGGACGAGGGCGTCGAGCTCAGGAAGGCCGGCATCGAGTGGCCCGTCCTCATGCTCAACGAGTCGCCGCTCCAGAGCATCGACGTGCTTCTCGAGTACGACATCATGCCCTCGGTGTACGACATGGACTTCGCGCTCGCCTATGGCGAGCGTGCCGTGGCGCTGGACAAGGTCGGCAAGTACCACCTGGCGATAGACACCGGCATGAGCCGCATCGGCGTGATGCCGGAGGATGCGGTGGAGTTCCGCCGCATGATCGACTTCCACCGCGGCATCGAGTGCGCGGGCACCTTCACCCACTTTGCCACCGCCGACGTGGTGGGCGACTGGGACTTCCGCCAGCAGAGCACGCGCTTCATGGACACGGTGGGCGCGCTGCGCGACGCCGGCCTGGACTGCGGTCTGGTGCACTGCGACAACACGCCGGGGACGGTCCTCCATCCCGAGCTCCACAACGACATGTGCCGTGTGGGCATCGGCCTCTATGGCCTGCACCCCGCAGACACCACGGTCCCCCGCATCCAGCTCGTCCCCGCCATGAGCGTGCGCGCCCGCGTGACCCGCGTGGCGCGTCCCGCCGTGGGCGAGGGCGTGGGCTATGGGCTCACCTACCGCGTGCCCAAGCCCAGCATCCAGATCGCCACGGTGCCCATCGGGTATGCGGACGGCCTCTCTCGCAGTCTCTCCAACAACATGGACGTCCTGGTGCGCGGGCAGCGTGCCCGCCAGGTGGGTCGCATCTGCATGGACCAGTTCATGTTCGCCGTGGACGTCAACGACGCGCGCGCATACCGGCCTGTCGAGCCCGTGGAGCGCGGCGACCTGGTCACGGTCATGGGCGTCGACGGCGACGAGGAGATCACGGCGGACGAGATGGCCCGACGCCGTGGGACCATCAACTACGAGGTAACCTGCGACTTTGGCATGCGCCTCGAAAAAGTGTTCGTCTAGGAAGGCGATGCCATGCTTCAGATTCCAGGACACCAGAACCAGCGTCCCCGCGAGGTGACCCTCGAGGAGGTCCGTGCCACCCTGGGCGACTGCCACCTCTGCCCCCTGGGAGAGACGCGCAACAAGCTCGTGTTTGGCGTGGGCAACCCCCGCGCCCGCGTCATGTTCATCGGCGAGGGGCCCGGAAGGAACGAGGACCTGCAGGGCGAGCCCTTCGTGGGTGCCGCCGGCAAGAAGCTCGACGCGCTCCTCTCGCTCGCCGGCCTCACCCGCGACCAGATCTACATCGCCAACGTGGTGAAGTGCCGCCCGCCCTCGAACCGCAACCCGCGTCCGGAAGAGATCGCGGCCTGCTCGCCCTTCCTGCGCGAGCAGGTGCGCTCCGTCTGGCCCGACGTCATCGTCTGCCTGGGCAACTTCGCCTCGCAATGGGTGCTGAGGACCGAGCTGGGCGTGACCAAGCTGCGTGGCCGCTTCCACCAGACGGGCCACTTCGTGGTGATGCCCACCTTCCATCCCGCTGCCTGCATCTATCATTCCGACTGGCAGCCCCTGCTCGAGAACGACCTGCGCATGGTGGGCGAGTGGCTGCGCGAGCACCCGGTCGAGGAGGCCGCGCATGAGTAGGCCCTGCAGGCGCGTGGGGGAGGGCGAGTTCGACTCCGCCTCGCAGGAAGAGACCATCGCTCTGGGCGAACTGCTGGGCGCCCTGCTCGAACCCACCGACGTCCTCGTCCTGACGGGCGACCTCGGCGCGGGGAAGACCCAGCTCACCAAGGGGGTCGCCTCCGGCCTGGGAATCAAGGACGACGTGACCAGCCCCACCTTCACCATCGAGATGGTCTATGGCGGGGGACGCATGCCGCTCTATCACTTCGACCTCTACCGCCTGGACGACCCCGACCAGCTCGAGGACATCGGCCTCTACGACGCCATGGGCGTTGACGGGCCCTGCCTCATCGAGTGGGGCGAACAGTTCCTGGGGCAGATCGGCCCGGAGCGCGTGGACGTGTTCCTCTCGCGCAGGGACGACGAGGCCCGGGCGGGGGAGGAGCCGAGGCGCTCCATCCGCTTCGTGGCGCACGACGGGCGCGGGCGGGAGCTGGTCCGTGCGCTCGACGCTGCCGTGGACGCCCATGCGGACGAGAGGACCCAGGAGGCCTAGGCCGGACGGAGCCCTTGCCGCGGTGCGGTGGGCTTGCCCGCGCATGTGCCGACGGCGGCTGGCGTGGCCTGTGTCTGCGCCCGCTCCCTCGTAGCGCTACACTGTGCGCGTTTTGCAAAAGCCAAGAGCCGACCGCGGCGTGCGCGGCCGACGGATTGCGGGTGATGTCCCATGGCCCAGGGTGACCCCAGCTCCCAGATCGTGCTTGCCCTCGACAGCTCCACCGACATGCTGGCCTGCGCAGTCGCGCGCGTCGCTGCCGATGGTTCGATGGAGCTCCTCGCCTCTGGCGACCACCTTTGCCGCCGTCGCGCCAACGTCGAGCTCACCACGACGGCGCTCGACGTGCTGGCGCGTGCCGGACTCTCCATGGGCGACGTCACTTCCGTGCTGGTGGGCCGCGGCCCCGGCTCGTTCACCGGCGTGCGCATTGGTATCGCCACCGCGAAGGGCCTGGCTTGCGGGTGCGGGATTCCCCTGCACGGGGCCTCTACCCTCGACGCCGTCGCCTGGGGCGTGTGGGAGTCTGGCGTCCGCGGCATGCTGGCGGTGCTGGGCGACGCCATGCGCGGGGAGCTGTATCCCGGCGTGTACCGGTTGGACGAGTCCGGTGCGCACCGCCGCTTCGACGTGGAGCGCGTCTGTGCCACAGATGTTGCCGTGTCCGAGCTCGCCGCTCGGTCGGACGCGGGCGAGCTGCTTCTTGCGGGCGACGGGCTCAAGAAGTATCGCGCGCGCTTCGAGGCGGCGGGGCTTGCGCGGGTCGCCGACGAGGCGCTCTGGCACCCCAGCGCCTCGGGCCTCCTGAGGTCGTTCCTCTCGCCCGACTGGGTGCCGGCCGTGGGAGACGGGGACCCGGCCCTGGTGCTGCCCGTGTACACGCGACTCTCTGACGCGGAGGAGAACGAGCGCAAGCGCCTGGGGTTGGCGGCCCCCGCCAGCGTGAGGGTGACCGGCACCGCCGACGCGCTGGCCGGCCGGCACCTGCAGCTGCGACCCATGTCCGTGAACGACCTCGACGCCGTCGCCGCGCTCGAGGACGCTGCCTACGAGGGGAGCGACCACAGCGCCTGGACGCGCCAGATGTTCTACGAGGAGCTCTTCGCCCCCCAGCGCAGCTGGTGGGTGGCTCACGACCAGGGCGAGCTCGTGGGGTTCGCAGGGGCGAGCCTCGCGGGGTCCGACTTCGAGCTGCTGGAGGTCGTGGTGGCCGAGGGGCGCCGCCGCGAGGGAATCGCGTCCAGGCTGCTGGGCCGCGTTGCCTATGACGGACAGACGCTCAACGCCACTGCCATGACGCTGGAGGTGGCGGAGGACAACGCCGCTGCCCGCGAGCTGTACGCGCGTCTCGGCTTCGTCGAGGCGGGTCGCCGCCGGGGCTACTACGGCCCCGGTGCCGACGCGCTTCTGATGCGCGCCGAGCTGCCCCTTGGGGCGGACGCGTCGCTCGTGGCGGACCAACCCCAGCCCAGCGCCTCCATCCGACCCTGGCCCATCGTGCCTGGCGAGCGCAACGTCGCCTCCCGCGACGCGCTGGCCAAGGCGGGCGACCTGGTGCTGGCCATCGAGTCGTCCTGCGACGAGACGGCCATGGCCGTCATCGACTCCAACGGCGTGGTCTGCGCCAACGTGGTGGCGACCTCCGTCGACTTCCACGCCCGCTTTGGCGGCGTGGTGCCCGAGATAGCGAGCCGCAAGCACGTCGAGGCCGTCGTCGGCGTCTTCGAGGAGGTCATGGCTCAGGCGGGCGCGCACTTCGGCTGCGACACGCTGGCACCGTCCGACCTCGCCTGCGTGGGCGTCACGGCCGGACCCGGCCTGGTGGGGGCCCTCGTCGTGGGGGTCGCCTTCGCGAAGGGCCTCTGCGCCGCCGCGGGGCTGCCCCTCACGCCGGTGAACCACCTCGAGGGGCACCTCCTGGCGAACCTCTTCGAGACCCCGGACCTGCAGCCCCCCTTCGTGGCTAGCCTGGTCTCGGGTGGCAACACCATGCTGGTCCACGTGCGAGGCTGGGGAGACTACCAGCTCCTGGGAGCCACGATCGACGACGCCGTGGGAGAGGCCTTCGACAAGGTCGCCAAGGCACTGGGTCTGGGCTATCCCGGCGGCCCCGTGATCTCGAAGCTCGGGGCGCAGGGCAACAAGAAGGCCATCCACTTCCCGCGCGCCATGATGCACAGCCACGACTACCGCTTCTCGCTGAGTGGCCTCAAGACGGCGGTCATCACCTACATCGAGGGGGAGAACAAGGCGGGTCGTCCCATCAACCTGCCCGACCTGGCGGCGTCATTCGAGGCTGCGGTCATCGACGTGCAGGTGTCGAAGGCCATCACGGCGGTGGGCGAGACGGGCGTCAGCGACTTCTGCGTGGGTGGTGGCGTGGCGGCGAACCCCGCGCTCAGGGCCGAGTACCGCAAGAAGCTCCCGCGGCGTGGCGTGCGCGTGACCGTGCCGCCCATGGTGGTGTGCGGGGACAACGGCGCAATGATCGCCGTGGCCGCGCTGCGCAACTGGAAGGCCGGCGTTACGGCCGACCTCACCTTGGATGCGGATCCCAACGCCAAGCTGGGCTGCTGGTCGTCCGAACTGGCGCCCGTCGTCGGCGAGGGCTGGCCGCCTAAGAAGGCCGGCAAGTAGGAGGGGTTGGCGCTCCCGAGGCTAGGTTTCGAGCTCTTCGAAGTCGTACGGCTGAAGGTCGGCGAGTAGGAGGGGCTGGCACTCCCGTCGGCTCGCGGCCCGGTGCTGACGGAGCGCCGGGTCGCGCCGGCACCCCACGACCTCGTGCTGCCTGTCGCTCGCGTCTCGCTGGCACCTCGTGACCCCGCACCGCTCGCCTGTCGCCTTGGGGCCCGCTCCGTCTGCCGACCGCCTTGTGAACCGCGTCGTCTGCCGGCCGCTCGTTGCTCGTATCGCCAGCTCCTCTCGCTAAAAAAGAAGTTAATAAAGTTGTTTGCTATTTTTTGATTTATTAATTGATTTAAATTTTCAGCTGTTTAGATTTCCGCAGGTAGATGACCTGTATTGTTTTTTAGTTGTATGCGGAATCCGCATACAACTCGCGTGGCAGACGATTGCGCGATTGAATGCTGCCGTATCGGGTGGCTGGCGACCCAAAAAGCGCATGTCTGCACATTGCTTGCGTGCAGCTGCCTGCAGTCGAATTCCCGTGAAGATGAGAATTGCGAGATACCGGCCAATATCATGTCTCCCAATGGAGGGGTTATGGGGAGAGGTGATTATCTACTATGAAACTGTTTCTTGGACATTGGACGGCGCTGCGCCTCTGGAGGCGGCTGCGGATACGTGGTGTTACGCCTCCCGTCGCCCGTCTGGGCCGTCTCGACGGCTGCGTCTGCCGCAAGCGGCAGCTCGTCGATTGCGGAATCAGCCTCTCTCCCCCTGCCGTCTCCTCGCGCGTGGGTTGCGCCGACCTGGAGGTAGCGCTCGTCGACCCGACGTCCGGGGACGTCCGTCTTGACCTGCTCGTGGGCGACCGCGCTGCGATAAGCGGCCTGAGGAACGTCAGGCACCACCTCCTTGCCGGCGCGCTCCCTCCGGGCTCGCTCAGGATGGTCGCCGACGGCATCTACCTGCCCAGCCCAGAGCTTACCTACCTTTTGCTTGCGCCCGAGCTCTCTGGGCTGCGTCGAATCGCGCTGGCCCACGAGCTCGTGGGGAGCTACGCGCTGGATCCTGCCTCTCCCAACGGTTTCGCGAGTGGTCTGACGCCGGCCACGTCGCTCGACCGGCTGAGGGGCTACCTGGAACGCTCGACCTGCCGCCGCTGCGCGGCGAGGGCTCTCGAGGACCTGGGGATGGTGCACGAGGGCAGCGCCTCCCCGCGCGAGACGGACCTGGCCATGGCGTTCTGCCTGCCCGTACGCGACGGGGGCTACGGGCTGGGACGCTTCGAGATGAACAGGGAGCTGAGCTTCGGGGGCGAGCTTGCGGCGTTGGTGGGTGGGGTCCGGCGGTACCCGGACCTTCTCTTCCCGGACGCGCGGGTGGTCGTGGAATACGACAGCGACCAGTGGCATGGCGGGGGCCTGAAGCCGAGTCTGGACAGGGACCGGTCGGATGGCCTCTCCGCGGCTGGCTACACGGTGCTCACCTTCACCAACCTGCACTTTGGCAGCTACGAGAGCTTTGCCCGACAGATGCGTCGGCTTGCGGGACATCTGGGAGAGGACCTGGCATGTGAGGACGAGGCGCTCGTCTTTGCCCGCAGGCGCCTCTTTGACTTCCTTCGCTCTCCTGGCCGGCTCGTGTACTAGGGGGTCTGGGCTCTGGAGTTGCTGCGTCGTCGCCCGGACGTCTGCCGCGAGACTCCCGTGCCCGCTGCGAGACTCCCGTGCCCGCTGCGAGACTCCCCCGTGCCCGCTGCAAACTCTCATTGTGGCATCCCCGCGTCACCCTGAAAGCTAGTTTCCAAATTTGTGTGCGGTTTTTCTCTTCACTATTTGATATAGATTTTCAGGAGAATACGTTTCCGCAGGTAGAAGTATTGGGCCGATTTTGAGTTGTGTGCGGAATCCGCATACAACTCGGAGGAGCTGCCGTTGCCGCGCTGAGGAGCTTCCGCGTCAGGAGCTGCGAAGCCTGGGACCGCTGCCGCGCCGGGGGTTGCGAAGCCTGGGGCCGCTGCTGTGCTGGAGGGGGCCGCACCGCGCCGCCAGCTCCGTAGCGCCGCTGCGACAGAGGCGCCTCGCCACATGCAGCCGCGCCAGTGCCGCGCGCCGTCGCTCTGTGGCAGGTGAGAATCACGCGCGTTACCTGGATGTTTCATATCCCACGAAGTTTGCGTCACGCGCGTCCGAGGGGCGTAGCTTATGCCTAGCGACGTAACTTTCTCGCATTAAGTTGCAAGGGGGAGGGGAATGGGTCCCCTCCGGTTGCGCTCGCGGAAGGGGTCTTAACAGACAGTCAGGAAGAAAGAGGAACCGCCATGACTACCGACTCTCGCACAGCCATCACAAACGCCACCCAAGACGAGAAGCGCCAGCACGTCTCGCGTCGTGACTTCCTCAAGCTCTCGGGCATCAGCGCCCTGAGCATCGCCGGAATGGCCGTCCTCACTGCCTGCGGCCCCGCAGCCCAGAGCTCTACCACAGACAACAGCTCCGCATCCTCTGCCTCTGCCTCGAACGATGGCACCCTTGGCGATGGCAAGACCCTGCGCATCGGCATGGAGGCGGCGTACGCCCCCTACAATTGGCAGGTGTCCGAGGCGAGCGACCACACCATTCCCATCCAGAACGTGAGCGGCGCGTACGCTGACGGCTACGACGTTCAGATGGCAAAGGTGGTCGCCAACGCGCTCGGTATGGAGCCGGTCGCCGTGAAGATGAGCTTCACCGGCCTCATCGACGCCCTCAACAACGGCCAGATCGACATCATCATGGCTGGCATGAGCGCCACCGAAGAGCGTCGCCAGGCCATCGACTTCTCCGACCCCTACTTCGAGGGTGGCTTTGGCCTTCTGGTGAAGAGCGACTCGCAGTACGCGAGCGCCACTAGCCTCGAGGACTTCTCGGGTGCCGCCGTCCTGGGCCAGAAGGACACCATGCTCGACGACGTGATCGACGACATCCCCGGCGTCAACCACCTCACGCCGGTCGACTCCGTGCCCTCCCAGATCTCGCAGCTCAACCAGGGCACCTGCGACGCCATCACCTTCAACACCGAGAACACCGATGGCTTCCTCCGCGCCAACCCCGGACTGGTCGCCGTCCAGTTCGCCGAGGGCAAGGGCTTCACGGAGACCGTTCCTGCCAACGCCGGCATCGCGAAGGGTCAGGACGCAGTCCTCGCCAAGATCAACGACGCCCTCGCGACCGTCTCCACCGACGAGCGCCAGTCCGTCTTCGACGCCTGCGTCGAGCGCCAGCCGGCGTAGTCCGGGCAGCGCACCAGGCTGTTCCCAACCACGCCAAGTCGTTCCCAACCCGGAACGCGCACCTCGTCTCCCGCATGTCGGGCGACGAGGTGCGTCGCCGCTCCTCTCCCCATTAATTCCTAGGAGGTTGTGCTCATGGGCACAGACCGGGAGGGCCTTACCAGACCCGCCGAAACATCGCCTGCCGAGGCTGGCGCGCCAGACGCGCCAAGGTCGCACGGACGCCTAGCCAGCTTCGTGACATCAGACCACCGATACGTATTCCTGGGTACGAGCGTCCTCGCGCTTGCGGGCATCTGGCTTTCGATGCAGCCCCGCTCCCCCTGGAGCTTCCTCAGGGGCGCCTACGCGGTGGAAGTCGTCCTGTACTACGCCCTGGTGGCGTGGGTCGCGCTCTCGCTCGTCGCGCTCGCCAACAAGCTCGCCAGGTGGCGCGACTACATGCGGGTCTCCCCGTTCGTGCGTCCCGGCGCCAAGCGAGCGGAGAGGTACCTCTCGTATGCAGTCGTGGCCATCTTTGCCGTGCTCTTCGTCGACCGCGCCGTGATGGGGCTATGCTCGGCGGTGTCGGCAGCCATCTCGTCTGATTCGAACCCGACGGACTTTCTGGGCGGAGCCATCTACATGCTCTACGAGGGCCGCGACGTCTTCGCGAAGGGCATCGCCACCACCATTGGGCTCGCCACCTTCGGCACGGTCATCGCCTTCTTCCTCGCCATACTCCTGGTCTTCCTGCGCATACAGACGGTTGACCGCCCCGACAACGACCTCGTCCGCTTCCTCAAGGTCGTGGGCACCACCTTCGCCAAGGCCTACTCCGCCGTGGTGCGCGGGACCCCGATGATGGTCCAGTCCCTGCTGATCTACTTCGCTGGCTTCGCCATCCTGCGCGGGACCGGCATGAGCACGTCCCAGATCGGCGCGATCTGGAGCACCTTCGTCGCCGGCCTCACGACCATCTCGCTCAACTCCACCGCTTACATGATGGAGGTCCTGCGCGGCGGCATCGAGGCGGTCGATGTGGGCCAGGCCGAGGCCGCACGCTCGCTGGGCCTCTCGCAGTGGCAGGCGATGACTAAGGTCGTCTTCCCCCAGGGCATAAAGAACGCGATCCCCGCCCTGTCCAACGAGCTCGTCGTCAACATCAAGGACTCCTCCGTCCTCTCGGTCATCGGCGTCTTCGACCTGATGTTCGCGACGACCACGGTGGCTGGCATCTACTATCGCCAGCTCGAGGTGTACGCCATCGCCGCGGTCTGCTACCTCGTCCTCACCATGGTCGCCTCCAAGCTGCTCTCGATGTTCGCGCGGCACCTCGAGGTGCAGAGCCCCGGGCCGGTGCTCTCCACGTCGGACATGACCTCGACGCACGGCACCGCCGGCGGCATGGCAGACCCCAGCCGCGTCAGGCTCTCCCCGAGGCACCCCGCCGAGAAGAACGACATGGGAGGCAGGTAGGACATGGGCTTCCGCGAGCAAGAGGTCGTGACTCCGATGATGGCAAAGAGGGAGGAGGGCCCCATGGACCCAATCATCCGCGTCGAGGGGCTGCGCAAGTCGTTTGGCAGCAACGTCGTGCTGAGGGACATCGACTTCCAGGTCATGCTCGGCGAGGTCGTGACGATCATCGGGGCCTCCGGTTCCGGCAAGTCAACCCTGCTGCGCTGCATCAACCTCCTCGAGACGCCCGACGCGGGCCACGTCTGGTTCCACGGAGAGGACCTTGCCTCCCGGCACGTGGACGTGAATCGCCTGCGCGAGAAGATTGGCATGGTCTTCCAGGGCTTCAACCTCTTCAACAACATGGACGTGCTCCAGAACTGCACCCTCGCTCCCGTCACGCTCGGCAAGATGGGCAGGGAGGAGGCCGAGGCCGAGGCGATGCGCAACCTCGAGTCCGTTGGGCTCGCGGGCTTCGCGCATGCCGCCGTCACGTCCCTCTCGGGCGGGCAGAAGCAGCGCGTTGCCATTGCCCGCGCCCTCTGCATGAAGCCCGACCTCATGCTGTTCGATGAGCCCACCTCTGCCCTCGACCCCGAGATCGTGGGAGAGGTGCTCTCCGTCATGCGCGACCTGGCCGCCCAGGGGATGACCATGGTCGTCGTGACCCACGAGATGGAGTTCGCCAAGAACGTCTCGGACAAGGTCGTGTTCATGGACCAGGGCGTCATCGCCGAGTCCGGGGACCCCGGGAAGATGTTCTCCTCCCCAGAGCTGCCGCGCACGCGCGAGTTCCTCGCGCGCTACCTCGACGGGCCGAAGGCGGGGGAGTAGGGCGTGGCCGAGGTCTGGCGCTACTTCGCGCACGAGGACGACTTTCCCGACCTCGACGGCGACGCCGCCTGCCGCAGGCTTGGTGACGCGCTCGCCATACCCACGGTGGACGGCCCGTCCCGGGAGCTGACCGACTGGGCGGCGTTCGACCGTCTCGAGGGCCATCTGCACGCCTCCTTTCCCCTGACCTTCGCCGCGGCGACAGCCGAGCGCGTTGACCACTCCCTCCTGCTCACGCTTCCGGGAAGCGACCCCTCGCTCGACCCGGCCCTGTTCATGGGTCACGTCGACGTGGTTCCCGTGGTCCCCGGCACGGAAGGCGACTGGACGCATGGCGCGTTCTCGGGGCACGTGGACGGGGAGTACGTGTGGGGACGCGGCGCGCTGGACATGACCGACCAGGTCGTGGGGTACTTTGAGGCGATCGAGTACGCGCTCTCGCATGGTTGGGCGCTTCGCCGCACGCTCCTCGTCGCCCTCGGGCAGGACGAGGAGACCCTGCAGTCTGGAGCCCGGCGCATGGGCGCGCTGCTCGCCGGGCGTGGGATTCGCCTGGCATGGCTGGTGGACGAGGGCGACTACCGCATCGTGGACACCGGGCTCTACGGGGCCCCAGGCCACCACGGCATGAGGGTCAGCCTCGCCGAGAAGGGCTACGCCGACCTGCGCCTTACGGTGAGGAGCCACGGCGGCCACTCATCGAACCCCTTCGGGGGCAGCTCCCTGGCCACGCTTGGCGAGGTGATCGCCCGCGTGGCCAGGGACCCTTGGCCCGTCGAGCTGACGGAGCTGAGCCGCAGGACGCTCGAGGCCGTGGCACCCTGGGTGAGCCAGGAGCCGCTCGCCTCTCTGGTGAGGTCAGGTGAGGGGGAGGGCACGCGGGACGCGATCGACCGCAACGCCGATGCCATCGCCCGGCTGTTCCTCGGCTCGCGCGAGCTCTTCCCCCTCGTCACCACCACGGTGGCGCCCACCATGATCGAGGGCGGGTCCAAGCAGGCAAACGTGCTCCCGCAGGACATGAGCGCCGTCGTCAACTTCCGCATGCTTCCCGGGGTGACCTGCGCGGCGGTCGTGGCGCGGGTGAGGGAGCTCCTGGCAGACCTGCCTGTGGAGGTCGAGCTGCTCGCCGAGGTGAGCAGCAGCCCGTCGCAGGTGTCGCGTTCGGACGGTCCGGGCTTCAGATTCCTCGAGCGCGTCGCCGCCCGCTATTTCAGGGAGCCTGAGTCGGAAGAGCCGCTCAAGCTGATTCCCGCCATCGTCGTTGGCGCGTCGGACGCCCAGATGTACGACTGCGTTTGTGACTCGTGCCTGCGATTCTCCCCCTTCGTGGCGGATGACGAGGAGGTCGAGCGCGGCGTTCACGGCACCGACGAGCGCATCACGCGACGCGCCTACCTGCAGGGCGTGCGCTTCCTCATCGGGCTCATCCGCGAGGCGCTGCTCTGATCGGGACGCCCCGGCGAGGGCCCCGACGTCCCTTGCCGGGCCATGATGTCCCGCACTGGACTATAGAATGAGCGAGAAAATCGTGCGTCCGCGGCCGTGGCCAAGTCCCAGACCCGGGCCCGTGGGAGGTTGGGGGAGAGGACCATGGCAGCCGATCTGGTCGTCGCATCGCGAAGGGTCTTCGACGGGCTGGGGGATGAGGTCGACCCTCTCTCGTTCGCTGTCGAGGACGGCCGCATCACGAAGGTCGCCCACTACGACCAGGCCGACGAGCTTGTCGGTCCGGGCGCGCGCGTCCTCGACTTGGGCGACGCCTTCGTCTGCCCCGGCTTCCACGACGCCCACCAGCACGTTCTGCACGCGGCGCTCTTCCCCTCTGCGCTCGCCACGGAGTATCGGGGCACGAGCGAGGCCGACTGCGTCTCTCACATGGTCGAATTCGCCAGGACGAGGCCGGCTGACGGCTGGCTCTTGGGCCACGGCTGGCGCGAGACCTTTTGGGATTCGCCCATGTCCCCCACCAGAGCGTCGCTCGACGCCGCCTTCCCCGACCGCCCGGTGGCCATGTACTCCGGCGACGCCCACACCCTCTGGGTCAACTCGGCGGGCCTTCGCGCCTTGGGCATCGACGAGGGGACCGAGCCGCCCGCGGGAGGCTCCTTCGACCGCGACGCCGATGGCAGGCTCACGGGGGTGCTCCGCGAAGCGGCGGGCATGCTCTATGTGGGGCGCGTGCTGGGAAGCTTCTCCATGGGCGAGCTTCGCGGAATCTACCGTGACTACTTCCGGAGGCTCAACGCCATGGGCGTCACCTCCGTCTGCGACATGGCGCTCTCCTTGGTGCCGGGTGCCGACGGCATCAACCCGCAGGTCTATGAGGCACTGCTGCAGGCGGACGAGCTCAGCCTGCGCGCGCACCTCTTCCCCACGCTGGGAGACGACCAGTCGATTCTCGAGGGCCTGCAGTCCCGCTGGCGAGGTCCGCTGCTCCGCGCTCCCGGCTTCAAGCAGTTCTTCGACGGGGTGAGCAGCCAGCACACTGCCTGGGCGAGCGACGAGTACGCCAACCCCCGCTTTGCCGGCGACGTGGGGCGGCCCACCGTGGCGCCCGAACGCATGCGCGAGCTGGTGCTGGCCGCAGCCGGGCGTGGGCATGCCGTGCGCATCCATACCATCGGCGACGAGGCCGTCCACGCCGCCGTGGGCATCTTCGAGGAGGCGAGGCGCCTCTTCGGCACGCCGAGCCAGGGCGCCAACACACTGGAGCACATCGAGGACATCCATCCCGAAGACGTCGCCCGCCTCGCCCGCGCCGGCGTGGTCGCCTCCGTGCAGCCACCGCACGTGACGATCGACGTCGACCAGCCCGCTCGAGACCTGGGGGAGTGGCGCGCCGAGCGCATGTGGCCCTTCGACGAGTTCGCCCGCCAGGGCGTGACGATGGCCTTTGGCACCGACGCCCCCGTGGTGCCCCCCAACAGCCTTGACGTGCTCTGGTGCGCCTTCGAGCGCAGCGCGCCGGACACCCACCTCCCCACAGGCGGCTGGTACCCGCGGCATGCGGTGGGCCGCGCGGCGGCGCTTCGTGCCTACTCGGCGGGGTCTGCGGCGGCGGTGGGCCGCGGGCGTGAGCTGGGGGCCATCGCGCCTGGCATGCTCGCCGACTTCGTCGTCTGGGATGCGGACCTCCTCGAGGTCTCCGCCGAGGAGTTCCAGCGGGCGCGCCCCATGGCCACCTACCTGGGTGGGCGTGCGGTCTGGGAGGCGTAGCGCCGAGGCGGACCGCCCCTCTCTCCCGGCCTCGCAAGCTTCGAGCTGCTAGGATTGCGGGTAGGCCAAGAGAAGCGAGGTTGCCATGCAAGACGGATTCGTCAAGGTCGCGGCGCGCACGCCCCAGGTCCGCGTGACCGACGTCGACTTCAACCTGAGCGCCTGCGTGGCCGAGACGACCGATGCCGTGCGCTCGGGCGCGCGCTTGGTGGTCCTGCCCGAGCTCTGCGTCACGGGCTACACCTGCGAGGACCTCTTCTGGCAGCAGTCCCTCGTCAAGGCGGCCGAGAGGGCCGTCGCCTCCTTCGCCCAAGAGACCGCCTCGCTGGACGCCCTCGTCTTCGTGGGCTGCCCCGTGAGCGTCGCCGGCAAGCTCTACAACTGCGCGGTCGCCGTCGCGCGCGGCCATGTCTTGGGCATCGTGCCCAAGCTCAGCATCCCCACCTACAACGAGTTCTACGAGGGTCGTCACTTCGTCGCAGGTTCCCTCGACGTCACGCTCGTGGACTTCGCCGGCCAGTCTGGCGTCCCCTTTGGTGCGCGCCAGCTCTTCTGCTGCGAAAGCCTGCCCGACCTCGTGGTCGCGGCCGAGGTCTGCGAGGATCTCTGGGTAGCCAACCCGCCCTCCATCGCGCACGCCATGGCGGGGGCCACGGTCATCTGCAACCTCTCCGCCTCCAACGCCGTGGTGGGCAAGGCGGACTACCGCCGCTCCCTCGTGGTGGGGCAGAGCGCGCGCCTGGCCTGTGCCTACGTCTACTGCAGCGCCGGCTGGGGCGAGTCCACGCAGGACGTGGTCTTCTCCGCCCACGACATGGTGGCCGAGAACGGCTCCCTCCTTGCGGAGGGCAGGCCCTTCGGCGAGCGGCAGGCCACGTCCGAGATCGACCTCGAACTCCTCGTGGGCGAGCGTCGTCGCCTCTCGACCTTTGCCACGGCCGCCTCGCCCGAGGCTGCGGGCTACGTCCGCTCGAGCTTCTCGCTCGAGCCCGCCGAGACGCCCCTCACGCGTTGGGTCGACCCGCACCCCTTCGTGCCCGATGCGTCCCAGACGCGCGCGCAGCGCTGCGAGGACGTGCTGGCCATCCAGTCGCACGGCCTGGCCCGCCGCCTCGGGCACATCCATGCCAAGTCCGCGGTGATCGGCGTGTCTGGTGGCCTCGACTCGACGCTTGCGCTGCTCGTGATGGCGCGTGCCTTCGACCTCCTGGGCCTCGACCGATCCGGCATCGTCGCCGTGACCATGCCCGGCTTCGGCACCACCGACCGCACGCACGACAACTCGCTCGAGCTGTCGAGGGCGCTGGGGGCGACCCTGCGCGAGGTGGGCATCGTGCCTGCCGTCCGCCAGCACTTCGCCGACATCGGACACGACGAGGCCCTGCGCGACGTGACCTACGAGAACGCCCAGGCCCGCGAGCGCACCCAGGTCATCATGGACATCGCCAACCAGGTGGGGGGCATCGTCGTGGGTACGGGCGACCTCTCCGAGCTCGCCCTAGGCTGGTGCACCTACAACGCCGACCACATGTCCATGTATGGCGTCAACGCCGGCGTGCCCAAGACGCTGGTGCGCCACCTCGTGAGGCACGTGGCCGACACAACGGAGTCCGAGCCCCTGAGGCGCGTGCTCCTGGACGTGCTGGACACGCCCGTCTCGCCCGAGCTCCTTCCCGCCGAGAAGGACGGCAGCATCGCGCAGCGCACGGAGGACCTGGTGGGTCCTTACGAGCTGCACGACTTCTTCCTCTACCAGGCGCTCAGGCGTGGCTTTGGCCCGCGCAAGGTGTTTCGGCTCGCCCGCTACGCCCTGGGCAAGGACTACGACGACCAGACCATCCTGCGTTGGCTCAAGACCTTCTACCGGCGCTTCTTCTCGCAGCAGTTCAAGCGCAGCTGCCTGCCGGACGGCCCCAAGGTGGGCTCGGTGGCGGTGAGCCCCCGCGGCGACCTGCGCATGCCCAGCGACGCCAGCTCAGCCCTCTGGCTGAGCGAGCTCGAGGGCCTGTAGCTGCGCCAACGGCCCGACAGATTCCCTCAGGGGAGAGGAGCCACGGCACTCGTTGGCGGCTCCTCTCCCCTGACTTCTGCCGTTGCAGAAAATCTAAGTGCCGTCTGTAAGATTTTTTCTCTCTCGTTGTATAAGGAATCGGTTCTGGGTATTATTCACAGCGTTGGCTGAGCGACAGGGTCAGCGGTGGCCCTGCCTGCGAATCGGGCATCTGCGATGCCCCCAAGAAGGAGGAACTCACCATGACTCTTAAGCCTTTGGGCGACCGCGTCCTCGTCAAGCCCGCCCCCAAGGAGGAGAAGACCTCGACCGGTCTCTACATCTCTTCCGGCGCGCAGGAGAAGCCCCAGCGCGGCGAGGTCATCGCCGTCGGCGCCGGCAAGCTCAACGACAAGGGCGAGCGCATCGCCGTCGACGTCCAGGTGGGCGACCAGGTCTTCTATGGCAAGTTCGGCGGCAACGACGTCAAGCTCGACGGCGAGGACTACCTGCTCCTCCGTGCCGACGACATCTACGCCATCATCAGCGAGTAGCTCTTAGCAGGCAGGCACAGGACGCTCGCCTCCCGCGAGCGAGACTTTGGAGGTACACAGAATGGCCAAGGACATCTCTTTTGGCACCGACGCGCGCGCCAAGCTCGCCAAGGGCGTGAACACGCTGGCTGACGCCGTCACCACCACCCTCGGGCCCAAGGGCCGCTACGTCGCCCTTCAGCGCTCCTACGGCGCTCCCACGATCACCAACGACGGCGTCTCCGTCGCCAAGGAGATCGAGCTCAAGGACCCCGTCGAGAACATGGGCGCCCAGCTGGTGAAGGAGGTCGCCACCAAGACCAACGACACTGTGGGTGACGGCACCACCACCGCGACCCTGCTTGCCCAGGTCATCGTCAACGAGGGCCTGCGCAACGTCGCCGCCGGCGCCAACCCCATCGCGATCCGCCGCGGCATCGACAAGGCCGTCGCCGCCGCCGTCGACCAGATGAAGGTCGCCTCGCAGGACGTCTCGACCAAGGAGCAGATCGCCGCCGTCGGCACCATCTCGGCCGGCGACCCCCAGATCGGCAACAAGATCTCTGACGCCATGGACGTCGTGGGCAAGGACGGCGTCATCACCGTCGACGAGTCCCAGACCTTCGGCATCGACATCGACACCGTCGAGGGCATGCAGTTCGACAAGGGCTACATCTCGCCCTACTTCGCCACCGAGAACGACACCATGACGGCGGAGCTCCAGAACCCCTACGTCCTGATGACCGACCAGAAGGTCAGCAACATCCAGGACATCCTGCCCGTGCTCGAGGCGATTCAGAAGAGCGGCTCCCCGCTGCTGATCATCGCCGAGGACGTGGACGGCGAGGCCCTGGCCACCCTGATCCTCAACAAGCTCCGCGGCACCCTCAACGTCGCCGCCGTGAAGGCCCCCGGCTACGGTGACCGTCGCAAGCGCATGCTCGAGGACATCGCCATCGTCACCGGCGGCCAGGTTGCCATGAAGGAGCTCGGCGTCGAGCTCTCTGACATCACCGCCGAGATGCTGGGCCGCGCCAAGTCCGTCAAGATCACCAAGGACAACACCACGATCGTCGACGGCGCGGGCTCCAAGGAGGCCATCCAGGAGCGCATCGGCCAGATCAACTCCGAGATTGAGCACACCGACTCCGACTTCGACAAGGAGAAGCTCCAGGAGCGTAAGGCCAAGCTGGCCGGCGGCGTCGCCGTCATCAAGGTCGGCGCGGCCACCGAGGTCGAGCTGAAGGAGATCAAGCACCGCATCGAGGACGCGCTGCAGGCCACCCGCGCGGCCGTCGAGGAGGGCATCGTCGCCGGTGGCGGCGTCGCGTTCCTGCAGGCCGCCAAGGCCCTCGACACCGTCGAGGTCGCTGATGACGACGAGCGCATCGGCGTCGAGATCATCCGCAAGGCGCTCTCTGCCCCCGTCCGCACGATTGCTGCCAACGCCGGCTTCGAGGGCTCCGTCGTGGTCGAGAAGATCAAGAGCCTGCCCGAGGGCGAGGGCCTGAACTCTGCGAACGGCGAGTGGGGCGACATGATTGAGATGGGCGTCCTCGACCCCGTCAAGGTCACCCGCACCACCCTGCAGAACGCTGCCTCCGTGGCGTCCCTGATCCTCATCACCGAGGCCACCGTCTCGGACGAGCCCAAGGACACCACCATCGAGGACGCGATCTCCCGTGCCGCCGCTGCCGGCGGACAGGGTGGCGGCATGTACTAAGCCGCAGGTCTCAGAGCCAGGCAGTGACAGGCGCCCCATGGCTTCGGCCATGGGGCGCCTTCTCGCATCCTTGGACAAGGCCTTCCGATTTGCCTGTAGCCATTCGGGATTCGTCCGCCTGCGGGTCCAGGGCTACCGTTGGCACAAAAGCGCCCTTGGATTGTGTGGGAGTTGGAAGGTCGTTGGGCGCCATTTCCGTAACTGGCGCTACAATCGCGCAAACGCCAGAAAGAAATAACAGCTTAGGCTATGCATCCACTTGTATGTATTAGCAACTGCTCATGCATGTGGAAATCACTTGCTCTTATGGCCGATGCCATTCCTGGCGTATGCGCAACTCATTGGGGTGCCAGCATAAGGTGCATGACGCAAAGGGCGTCGCGCCGCCCCGGGGCGGAGGAGGAGACATGGAACTGCACGAGCGAATCGACCATACCAACCTCAAGCAGAACGCTACTGAGCAGGATCTCGCCAGGCTCTGCGACGAGGCGCGCGAGTACGGCTTTGCGACCGTCTCGATCAACGGCTGCTGGACCTCATTTGCCGCAAAGCGACTCGAGGGTTCCGGTGTCGGCGTCACCACCTGCATCGGCTTCCCTCTGGGCGCGGCCACCACGACGGGCAAGGCAGCCGAGGCGCGGCAGGCGGTCATCGACGGCACGACCGAGATAGACATGGTCATCAACGTCGGAAAGCTCATCGATGGTGACGACGACTACGTCGTCAACGACGTTGCGGAAGTCGTGAAGGCAGCCGACGGCCACCCCGTCAAAGTCATTCTCGAGTGCTGCCTGCTTGACGACGAGCAAATCGTTCGCGCCTGCAAGGACTGCGTGAAGGCCGGTGCCTCCTTCGTCAAGACGAGCACTGGGTTCAGCACGGGTGGGGCCACGGTCGAGGACGTGCGCCTCATGCGCCAGACCGTTGGAAATGCCTGCAAGATCAAGGCGGCGGGTGGAATCCACAGCAAGGATGAGGCCCTTGCCATGGTGGAGGCCGGTGCAGATCGCCTTGGCACCAGCGCAAGCGTCGCCATCGTCAGCTAGTCGTTCGGCATCGGGAGTCTCCTGCCGTCTGCCATATCCTGCCTGCGTCCCGGGTCGGGCTTGTGCGCTTGCCAAGTCCGACTCGGGATTGCTCGTTCTTGGACACGTCTACTAAACAGTAGCTTATAAAACTAAACAAATTCTCAATATAGTTTGATGGGACAAATGGTTTCGTATCAAACTATGTATCACATTATGAAAATACAAACAAGGACAGTAATTCTTATAAAGAAGCAGCTACAAGAAGACAAGATTAGCAACTCACAATCACCTATGCATGAGAACACTCATCAGACATGCCACTTGCGGCGAGCTAGCGACCGCTCATAACTGTTTTTCTTATGCTTGATGAATATAAACATATGCTATTCAAGACGTTTATCTGAGAGGTCACTGACCCTTTCACGCAAGCATACGGCACACACAGAGAGATAGGTGATTTGATGGCCAAGAGGGTCTTCCTCGTCGTATTGGACAGCTTCGGAATCGGAGAGGAACCCGACGCGGCGGAGTATGGCGACGAGGGAAGCAACACCCTCTGTGCCTGTGCGACGAGTCCGTTCTTCCACATGCCCAACCTCCGTGACCTCGGGCTCTTCAACATCGAGGGCGCGCTTGACTCCGTCTACGACGTGGACATCGCTCCCATTGAGGCCCCGAAGGGTGCCTTTGGAAGGTTGCGCGAGGCGTCCAAGGGCAAGGACACCACCGTTGGCCACTGGGAGATGGCGGGTGTCATCTCGCCTGAGCGCTTTCCGACCTATCCCAACGGTTTCCCCGCGGACGTCATCGAGGAGTTTGAGCGTCTGACCGGTCGCAAGGTGCTGTGCAACAAGCCCTATTCGGGCACCGAGGTCATTCGTGACTATGGCAGGGAGATGGTCGAGACCGGCTCCCTCATCGTCTACACCTCCGCGGACAGCGTCTTCCAGATCGCTGCGCACGAGGACGTCGTCCCCTGCGAGCAGCTCTATGAGTACTGCCGCATGGCCCGCTCGATCCTGACTGGGAAGAACGGCGTCGCCCGCGTCATCGCCCGTCCCTTCGTGGGCGAGGACGGCAACTACACGAGGACGTCGCATAGACATGACTTCTCGCTGGAGCCCACGGGGCAGACGATGCTCGACATCCTGAGCGCCAACGGGACCGACGTCATCTCCGTGGGGAAGATCTTTGATATCTTTGCCCACCGTGGCATCAAGGAGTCCATTCCCACCTCGGGTAACCCTGAGGGCATCGAACGCACCATCGAGCTCCTTGACAGGGACTTCGAGGGCCTCTGCTTCGTGAACTTCGTGGACACCGACATGATCTACGGTCATCGCAACGACGTGGACGGCTATGCGAAGGCACTTGCCTACTTCGACGAGCACGTGCCCACCATCCTGGGCAAGCTGCGTGAGGACGACCTCTTCATGGTCACCGCCGACCATGGCTGCGATCCCGTGACCCCCTCCACCGACCATTCGCGCGAGTACGTTCCCTGGGTCATCGCGGGGCCTCGCGTGAAGGCCGGCATAGACCTCAAGACCAGTGGCACCTTTGCCGACATCTCGGCCACCATCCTCGACTATCTCGGCGCACCGGCAGGCGACCACGGAACGTCCCGACTCGACCAGATCATGGAGGTAACAAAGAATGCCTAGCGTCCCCACCCCGCACAACGCCGCGCTTGAGGGCCAGATAGCCAAGACCGTCCTCATGCCGGGAGACCCGCTGCGCGCCAAGTACGTGGCCGATCACTTCCTCGAGGACGTCACCTGCTTCAACAGCGTCCGCAACATGCTGGGCTTCACGGGGAACTACCAGGGTCACCCCGTGTCGGTCATGGGCGGCGGCATGGGCATCCCCTCGATAGGAATCTACTCGTACGAGCTCTTCAACTTCTATGACGTGGACGCAATCATCCGCATCGGCAGCGCTGGTGGCCTCGCCGAGGGAGTCGCCCTGCGCGACCTGGTCGTGGGCCTGGGCGCGTGCACCGACTCAAACTACGCCGCACAGTTCAAGCTGCCCGGGACCTATGCGCCCATCGCCGACTTCGGCCTCCTGCGTCGTGCCGTCCGCAAGGCGGAGGAGCTGGGCGTCCCCACCCGAGTCGGCAACGTGCTCTCGGCCGACTCCTTCTACAACGCAGACCCCACGGTCAACGAGCGCTGGGCCTCAATGGGTGTCCTGGCAGTCGAGATGGAGTCTGCGGGCCTGTACCTCAATGCGGCGAAGGCCCACAAGAAGGCACTCTGCCTCTGCACCATCTCGGACCTCCCGATGACGGGGGAGTCGCTGTCCGCCGACGAGAGGCAGACCAGCTTCACACAGATGATGAAGGTCGCGCTCTCCTTGGCCCTGCCCGAGGAGTAGTCGCCTCCGTGCGAGTGCGGCACCACATGGGGCGCAGGCCCCATGGACATATGCAAGCGGGGCAAGGCCCCCCAGGGAAGTTCGAAGAAGGAGAAGGGACACGTCATGCTCAAAGCCGAAATCACGCGCAGGAACTTCCTGGGCGCCACGGCGGCCCTAGCGGCGACCGCAGGGCTTGCTGGTTGCGGTGGGGGCTCGGCCTCGACCACCGAGTCCGCCGGCGGTGCCGGAGCCGATGCCGCCAGCTACAAGATCGAGATGGTCACCGACACCGGTGGCGTGTCGGACCAGTCGTTCAACCAGAGCTCCTGGGAGGGTCTGCAGCAGCTCGAGTCCGACAAGGGCTGGGAGGTCAGCTACATCGAGTCGAAGCAGGAGTCCGACTACGCGACCAACCTCGACAAGGCCGTCGACGACGAGGCCAACCTCGTCTGGGGCATTGGCTTCAACATGGCCGACGCCGTCGCCCACTCCGCCCAGACCAACCCCGACGTCCAGTTCGCAATCATCGACAACGCATACGATGAATCCCAGCCCAACCTCACCGGCGTGACCTTCCGTGCGCAGGAGCCCTCCTTCCTGGTTGGCTACATCGCCGCACGTACCACGAAGACCAACAAGATCGGCTTCGTCGGTGGCATCACCGGCGTGGTCATCGACCAGTTCGACTACGGATACCGGGCTGGCGTCGACTACGCGAACAAGGAGGCTGGCACCAGCGTCGAGGTCCAGGGCCAGTACGCCGACAGCTTCTCCGATGCGGCCAAGGGCAAGGCGATCGCTTCCAAGATGTTCTCCGACGGGTGCGACATCGTGTTCCATGCCGCCGGTGGTGTGGGTGCGGGCGTCATCGAGGCGGCCAAGGAGGCAAACCAGTACGCGATCGGCGTTGACCGTGACCAGAACTACCTCGCTCCCGACAACGTCATCACCTCGGCCCTGAAGAGGGTCGACAAGGCCATCATCGAGGTCTCGACCCAGATCGAGGCGGGCACCCTCAAGGGCGGCTCCAACATCGAGCTGGGCTTCAAGGAGGACTGCGTCGGCATCCCCGAGAAGCACGATCTCATTGCCGATGACGTCTATCAGGCCGCGCTCGCGCTCTCCGAGAAGATCAAGGATGGCAGCATCGTACCGCCCATGAACAAGGACTCCTACGACAAGTACGTGGCGAGCCTCTAGTCCGCAAGTCAAGAAGCACGCAGGGATGGGGCGCCCTGGCCTGATGGCGGGGTGCCCCATCCCTTGGATGCGACGCCAGGGGAGCAGAAAACATGGAAGTCAGTCCGGAATACGCCGTGCAGATGCATGGCATAGTCAAGACGTTCGGCTCGTTCCGAGCGCTTGACGGGGTTGACCTCGACGTCAGGAAGCAGTCCATCCACGCCATCCTGGGCGAGAACGGGGCGGGAAAGTCCACGCTCATGAACGTCCTGTACGGTCTGTACCAGGCCGACGGCGGAGAGCTCTTCCTCAACGGCGAGAAGGTAAGCATAAACAGCCCGACCGAGGCCATCAAACATGGGATCGGCATGGTCCACCAGCACTTCATGCTGGTGGAGAACTTCACCGTGACCGAGAACATCGTCTTGGGGGAGGAGGTGTGCGGCACGGCGGGCGTCCTCGACATGGCCAAGGCGCGACAGGAGGTCGTCAAGATCGTCGAGGAGTACGGCCTCGAGGTAGACCCGGACGCGCTCATCGAGGACATCACCGTGGGCATGCAGCAGCGCGTCGAGATACTCAAGGCACTCTACCGCGGGGCAGACACCCTCATCCTAGACGAACCGACCGCAGTCCTCACGCCCCAGGAGATCGGCCAGCTGATCAAGATCATGCGCGACCTCGTCAGCAAGGGCAAGACGATCATCATCATCACGCACAAGCTCAAGGAGATCATGTCGTCCGCCGACGAGTGCACCATCATTCGCCGCGGTCGCTACATGGGAACCGTGGACGTGGCGCAGACTAACGAGGCGGAGCTTGCCTCCAAGATGGTCGGTCGCCACGTCAACCTCCACGTCGAGAAGTCGCCCTCCAGGCCGGGCGAGACCGTGCTCTCGATACGCGACCTGCACGTCAAGGACGACCGTGGGATCGAGGTCGTGAAGGGCCTCTCGCTCGACGTGCATGCGGGCGAGATCGTGGGCATCGCCGGCATCGACGGCAACGGACAGCGCGAGTTCGTGGACGCCATAGACAACCTCGTGCATGCGGAGTCGGGAACGATCGAGGTAAAGGGCAAGCAGATTCAGAACACCACGCCCAGGAACACCATCGAGACTGGCGTGGCCACCGTGCCCTCAGACCGCCATCGCTGGGGTCTCGTCCTGCCCTTCAGCGTCGCCGAGAACTCGGTTCTCGAGCGTCACAACGAAGAGCGCTTCGGCAAGGGCATCATGCTCGACCTGGCAAAGGTCGAGGAGTTCGCTCGCGGCCTCATCGAGGAGTATGACATCCGTCCCGAGGGCTGCGAGTCCCAGCCGGCCGCAGGCCTGTCTGGAGGCAACCAGCAGAAGGTCATCATCGCCCGCGAGGTCTCTGGTGAGCCTGACCTGCTCGTGGCCGTCCAGCCCACGCGAGGCCTGGACGTCGGCGCCATCGAGTTCGTGCACAAGTCGTTGATTCGCGAGCGCGACCGCGGCGCCGCCATCCTCCTCGTCTCGCTCGAGCTCGACGAGGTCATGGACGTGTCCGACACAATCGCCGTCATACACGACGGGCAGATCGTTGGCAGCTTCGAGCAGGGAACGGTCACCGAGGAGCAGATCGGCCTCCTGATGGCAGGAGGAGGGAGCAAATGAAAACCATCGTCAAGCTATTGAGGAAGCCCATCGCGGCATCGATACTGGCAATCGCCGTAGGCTTCCTGATCGCAGCCATAGTGCTCGCGATCGCGGGCTATGCGCCCGGACCGTCCTTCGCGGCCCTGTTTAACGGCATGATCGGCAAGCCCAAGTACATCTCCAACGTCGTCATCAAGGCAACCCCCCTGATTCTGACCGGCACGGCCGTGGCCTTCGCCTTCAAGACGGGCCTCTTCAACATCGGTGCCGAAGGTCAGTACGTGACTGGCACCATCTGCGCGGCGATCGTTGGCATCAGCTGCGACTTCCCGCCCGTCCTGCAGGTCCCCCTCGTCATTCTCGCGGGGACGTTCGGCGGGGCCGCATGTGGCGCCCTCGTTGGCTGGCTCAAGGCGAAGTTCGGGATAAACGAGGTCATCACCAGCATCATGCTCAACTGGATCAGCCTCTACGCCTGCAACTTCGTGGTCAACGTGCCCGCCTTCCACCAGCCGGAGTCGACGAGCACCTATGCCGTCAATCCTTCCAGCTACACCATGATCCTCCCCAAGTGGAAGCTCTCGGAGGAGGGGCTCGCCACCCTCAAGGGGACCCCCTGGCTCTACGAGGTGCTCGTGAAGACCGACGTCAACGTGGGCATCCTCATCGCGGTGGCCTGTGCCATCCTCATCGCAGTGCTGCTGAAGCGCACCAAGATGGGCTACGAGATGCGCGCCGTGGGCCTCAACCGCGAGGCGGCCCAGTTCGCCGGCATCAACGTGAACCGCAACATAGTTACCTGCATGCTCATCTCGGGCGCCCTCTGCGGCCTGGCGGGCGCTCTGGCAGTGACCGGCTTGGAGCCGCATAACATATCCACCCTGGCCGCATTCGAGAACAATGGCTTCAACGGCCTCTCGGTGGCCTTCATTGCCGGCTCCTCGCCCATAGGGTGCATCTTCGCCGGGTTCCTGTTCAGCGGCCTCATCTATGGCGGGCAGAGCGTCCAGCAGGTCATGGGGGCGCCATCCGACATCATCAACATCATGATCGGTACCATCGTGTTCCTCATGGCCCTCTCGCAGGTCGTTCCCATGGTTGCCGATTGGCTTGAGCGCAGGGAGAAGGGGGTCGCAAATGCCTAGCAGCCTGTTTCTACTCATCGGCATCACCCTCATGTACTCGACGCCGCTCGTGTTCGGCGCCCTCTCGGGCGTCATCTCGGAGCGCTCGGGCGTCGTGAACATCGGCATAGAGGGCATGATGATGGTCGGCGCCTTCACGGCCTCTGCCG
Source organism: uncultured Olsenella sp. (assembly GCF_959602185.1). Taxonomy (NCBI): domain Bacteria; kingdom Bacillati; phylum Actinomycetota; class Coriobacteriia; order Coriobacteriales; family Atopobiaceae; genus Olsenella; species uncultured Olsenella sp. Next base: position 83,403 of record NZ_CAUGRZ010000007.1, on the reverse strand, counting down.
TCTCGTATTTCACTGGGAACCCTTGGCTGGGCTTTCTGGTCGCAGGCCTCACCGGTGCGATCATTGCCCTCCTCCACGCCTTCGCGTCCATCACCTTCAGGGCTGACCAGACGGTCTCGGGCGTCGCAATCAACCTCCTGGCGCCCGGGCTCGCCCTCTTCTTCTGCCGCCGCCTCTTTGACAACGCGGCAATGACACCCGTCTACACCACGCTGCCCAAGCTCTTCGGCGACAAGGCCCTTGCCGGCACGCCGTATGCGAGCCTCAACGTGGACGTGACGGTTGCCCTGGGCCTAGTTGCCGCGGTGATCATGTGGTTCGTCCTCTACAAGACCAAGTGGGGCCTGCGCGTCCGCGCCGTGGGCGAGCACCCTGCTGCCGCCGACACCCTGGGCATAAACGTCGAGCGCACGCGCTACGTCTGCGTGATCGTCTCGGGCATGCTGGCGGGCTTCGGTGGCGCCTCGGTCACGCTGGCCATCGTCTCGCAGTTCACCCAGACGGCCATCAGCGGCCAGGGCTTCATCGCGCTCGCCGCCGTCATCTTCGGCAAGTGGAAGCCGCATGGAGCCTACGGTGCCTGCCTGCTGTTTGGCCTGGCCCAGGCCCTCACCGTGATACTGGGCGGTGGTGACATCGCAATCCCCAGCCAGCTCATGGCGATGCTGCCCTACATCCTGACCATCATCGTGCTGGTGCTCTTCGTGGGTCGCTCCGTGGCACCCAAGGCCGATGGCGTGCCCTACAGGAAGGGTGCGCGCTAGCATGTCGTGCGGTACGGGGACCTCTCGGGCTACGGGAGTCCGAAGGAAGACCGTCGGGGCACCTCGCAGCCAGCCGAGCGCCCCGTCAAGGGAGGCATGATGGACGAGGTAGCGCTCGTTCGGGAGGCCATCGCCGCGCGAGAGGAGGCATACGCCCCGTACTCGCACTTCTCCGTGGGTGCCGCCCTTCTCGACTCGAAGGGCAGGGTATGGCGTGGCTGCAACATAGAAAATGCGTCCTACACGCCCACGAACTGCGCGGAGCGTACCGCGTTTTTCAAGGCGGTGAGCGAGGGGGCGAGGGAGTTCGTGGTCATCGCCATCGTCGGTGGGGCCGAGGGGCTTCCCATCAGCAACTGGTGTGCGCCCTGTGGCGTGTGCCGCCAGGTGATGGAGGAGTTCTGCGACCCTCGGAGCTTCAGGGTGGTGCTGGCCGCCTCGCCGCGCCAGATCAGGACCTATCTGTTGGAAGACCTGCTGCCGCTGGGCTTTGGCCCCCATGACCTTGAGGCGGCGGCACAAAGGGAGGCTGATGGCCAATGAGGATGTACGACGTCATCGAGACCAAGCGCAATGGCGGGGAGCTGAGCGACGAGCAGATCAAGTTCTTCGTCGACGGCTACGTCTCGGGCCAGATACCCGACTATCAGGCCTCTGCCCTGTGCATGGCCATCTACTTCAGGGGGATGAGCGCTCGCGAGACTGCGACGCTCACCATGGACATGGTCGCGTCGGGCGACGTGGTGGACCTCTCTCCCATTCCCGGCATCAAGGTAGACAAGCATTCCACCGGTGGCGTGGGCGACAAGACCTCGCTGGTCGTCGCGCCCATCGTTGCCTCGCTTGGAGTGAAGACCGCCAAGATGAGCGGCCGTGGGCTGGGACACACGGGCGGCACCCTTGACAAGCTCGAGTCCATTCCCGGCCTCTCCACCTCGGTTGAGCGCGACCGCTTCGTGAGGATCGTGAGCGAGGTCGGCGTGGCCATCATCGGCCAGACGGGCAACCTCGTCCCGGCTGACAAGAAGCTCTATGCCCTGCGCGACGTTACCGCCACTGTCGACAGCCTGCCGCTCATTGCCTCCAGCATCATGAGCAAGAAGATAGCGGCTGGTTCCGACAAGATCCTCCTCGATGTCAAGTGCGGCAGCGGGGCGTTCATGAAGACCGTCGACGACGCCATAGAGCTGGCTCGGTCTATGGTCGAGATCGGCGAGCACGTCGGCCGTACCACCGTCGCGATGATTACCGACATGGGCAGGCCTCTGGGCAACTGCATAGGCAATGCCCTGGAGGTTGCCGAGGCTGCGGCGACCTTGCAGGGCAGGGGTCCCAAGGACCTGACCGACATCTGCGTCGAGCTGGCGGGCAACATGCTCTTCCTGGCGGGCAAGGGGCAGATGGATGACTGCCGGCACATGGCACGCGAGCAGATCGCCAACGGAGCGGGCTTCGCGAAGCTCAAGGAGATGGTTGCCGCCCAGGGCGGTGACGCCTCCCTGCTCGACGACGCCTTCGACAGTCTCGTGCAGCCGCGCGTGGCCCGTGAGGTGCGCGCGCAGCGCTCTGGCTGGCTCTATGCGATGGACACCGAGCGCTGTGGCATAGCGTCGGTGGCGCTGGGTGCCGGTCGTGCGCGCAAGGAGGACGCGATAGACTACTCCGCGGGCATCGTCCTGGCCAAGAAGAGTGGTGACGCCGTCGCTGAGGGGGACCTGCTCGCAACGCTGTATGCCGCCGACGAGGCGCTGTGCGACGAGGGGGAGCGCATCCTTCTCTCCGCGCTGGACATTCGCACGGAGGAGCCCACGGCCATCCCGCTGTTCCATGCGCGCGTTACGCGCGACGGCGTTGAGCGCTTGGACGCATAGGCGATAGTCCTGCCGGGTTACGACGATTTCTGTGGGCACGGGGGATGCGGGCGGTGCGGGAATGCCGTCGCGTCCCCCGTACGCATGCGGTCTGCTGCACGACGTCGTCGCGCGTCATCTGCGACATGGACGGGGGAGAGGGATGCTGGCGATTCTGGTGGGTCTTGTGCCCGCGTTCGGCTTTGGCCTCATGGGCTGCGTTTCGCAGTTGGTGGGCGGCAGCGTCGCAAACAAGCAACTGGGGCTTGCCCTCCCTACGCTGCCTCTCGCCCTTGTCATGTCGCTGGTCCGTCCGGTCGCCTGGTCGTCGGGGCTTGTCGTGGCGGCCGCCATCGATGGCATTGCCTGGAGCGCGTCGGAGACCCTGCTTCTCTATAGCTTTGGCATCCTGGGAGTGTCGCGCTCGGTGCCCGTGTCCACTGGCGTCCAGCTCCTGGGCACGTCGGCGATTGGCGTGCTGTTCCTTGGTGAGTGGCGGGGGCAGTCCCAGCTGGCCTTGGGCCTACTCGCCCTCGTGCTCGTGGCTGCGGGCGTGGTTCTCTGCTCTCGCGAGGACGCTTCCGCCATCGAGTCCGCCGCATCTCGTCCTGGGCACGAGGGCTGGTCGGCGAACGCACGAGGCATGGCCTGCGTCATGCTGTCCGCCGGCCTGAGCGTCGCCTATGCCTCGACGAGCAGCATCTTTGCCGTCGACGCCCTGGACCTCCTGCTGCCGCAGTCACTGTTCATGGTCGCAAGCTCGTTCGCGATTGGGCTCGTCTCATCCAAGGGCAGGCTGGTCGGCAGCCCTGAGGCGGTTCTCGGACGCAAGACTTGGGAGAACATGCTCGCGGGAGCGCTTTTCGCCATTGCGAACGCATGCGTTCTGCTGTCCAACCAGATGAACGGCCTCGCCGTGGGTTGGACCCTTGCCCAGATGAACGTCATCGTGTCGACCGTTGGCGGCCTAGTCCTGCTTCACGAGCACAGGTCGGCCCGAGGCCTTGCCTTCGTCGTCACGGGCATGGCTCTGGTCGCCTTTGGTGGCGTTCTTATTGGGCTGACCAAGGCCTGACGCTCGGATTGCCTGTGGGTGAGGGTGGATTGCATGCAAGCATCCTAGATCGGACGAGCTCATCGTCAGCCATGAGGACACGCTAGAGCATGTGAACCCAAAGGACCTGGAAATCAGCCCCTGGCGTGGCTAACTAGGGGCTGGCGCACTCTGCAAAAAACAATCCACTCGATGGGCCGATAGCCACCTGTACGCAGATGTTGATGGCCCCATTGGTGAGCCGGCACCTAGCTTCGGGCCATTTGTCGGCCGCCATCCTGATGACGCACGCGAATTCGTAGGACTTGCTGTTATTTCTCTGTTGCTGTCTTAACTTATCCATATCAATGGATGGACAAGTTAAATCTATCAGTACCAACTAACAGCTAAAACAATTCCGGTTGGCGGAATATTTGTACCGTTCACGACAACTTGTATAGTCAAGTTTGTGAATGCGTCATACATTCTCACTAGACGGATTTGAAGTCACCCGTACGGATTTTGCATGCATGGCTACTGGAAATCAGGGGGTGTCTGATGGGGAAGCGCCTGCTTCATATCGGTGTGAGCGCAAATGAAGTCGGTCGATATGTCCTGATTCCCGGCAGCGTCGAGCGTGCTGCCTTGATTTCCGAGTATTTTGATAATTCCCACGAAGTGGCCCATCGTGGCGGCTATCTAACCTTCTATGGCACTCTTGAAGGTGTTCCTGTAACCGTCACGTCCACGGGCATTGGTGGGCCTGCTATGGCGCTCGCCGTTGAAGAGCTGAGCGAATGCGGTGCGGACACCTTCATACGAGTGGGCTCCTGTGCCTCGAGCTCGCCCGTCTCAAAGATTGGTGACGTAATAATTCCAAGGGGCGCGGTGCGAATGGAGGGTACCGGAGATTATTTTCTGCCCCGCGATTTTCCCGCCGTTCCGGACTATCAGCTATTTCGATGCCTGGAGCAAGCAGCTAGCCAAAGTGCCTTTCCTTACAACACGGGTGTCACAATCACAAAAGACTCCTTCTACACCGAGGCTGCGCCCGAAACCAAGCCCGTTCATGACGAGCTCTCCTTTCGGTGGGATTCTTATGAGAGAGCTGGGGCAACGAATACGAGCATGGAGTGTGCGCCGCTGTTCCTCCTGGGTTCCGCCAAAGGCCTGCGCTGCGCCTCGATAATGATCTGTGCAACTAACTATCAGACATATTCCAACGACAAGCAGGATTATCCAGCTGCATGGGAGAGGCGTGCAATCGAGGTCGCCATAGCAGGGCTTCGCATGCTTATCCATGCTGACCGATTCAAAATCTAGGGAGGTCGCAGCGATGAGCAAGCAGATGATGCACCTCGCCATCCAGGAAGGTGATGTCGGGGAGTACGTGTTCTTGCCTGCAACGCCGGAGTGCGCCGTCCGCATCGCGGACTCTCTTGACGATGCCGTTGAGGTTGCCTGCAACCGGGAGTTCCGCACTTTCACGGGCCTGCTCGACCAGACAAGGGTTTCCGTCACATCTTCCGGACTGGGTGGACCCGCCTTGGGCATTGCAGTCGAGGAGCTGCATGAATGCGGTGCGCGAACCCTTGTCAAGGTAGACACTTGCGAGGCGCTTGTGCCATCCGTCCATACGGGAGACCTCATTTTTCCCAACGGTGCCGTGCGTATGGAGGGGGTGGGTAGGCAGTATGCGCTCGAAGAGTATCCTGCCGTGCCGGACACAGACGTTCTAGCTGCCCTCTGCGATGTGGGGAGGGGGAGAGATGCCACCAGTCACGTGGGTGTTGTGGTCACGAAGGCGCGATTCTCTTCTCAATTCTTGACTGGGTCCGGTCCTATGGAGCGCCAGCTTAGGGATAGGTGGGACGCCTATGCCCAAGGAGGTGCCCTTGCGGGCGAGATGTCCTGTGCCACGCTTTTTGTCATTGCTGGATCCCTGCGCATGCGGGCGGCGGCAGTTTTGGGCAACGGTTGTGAGGCAGGGTACTATTCCGATGACGAAGCGAATTGGGCGTTGGACCCCCTGAATCTGGCAATCGACGTGGCCGTCGAGGGCATGCGGCTACTAATTGCTCGCGACAAGGCAGAGGCGGGGGTGCGAGCATGATTGAGCATGAGCCTAAGACTCAGGTGGTCGCCCTGCACGACATTCCGATTCCTGACGGCGACGAGAATCCCGGGATGCCTCTCTACGTGCGCATCTACGATACGCTCTATAACCTCATCCGTTCGGATGAGGTGCGGGAGGGCATGCAGCTTCCCAGTGAGAGCCAGCTTGCCGAACACTTTGGCATGAGCCGGGGCACCATCCGCAAGGCCATGCGTTACCTTGTAGAGGACGGCCTGCTGATAAAGGGCCAGGGTCGTTGTGCGGAAATCGCCCCCCAGGGCAAAGTTCAGCTTGAAGGCTTGCAGACCTACACCAATGCTTGTGAGACCTTCTGCACTCTTCCCATCACTCATCATCATGCGAGCTGGCGCTTCACCCTTGCCGGACACTGGCTGAGCGTTCAGTTGGGCATACCCGAGGGTGCCTTGGTGCTCACCTCTGACATCCTCTACTACAGCGACCAGTCTCCGGTCGCCAAGTCCATCTGGCTCATCCCAGCCGGCTACCTTGAGGAGTCCTCCGTTGATCCCAGCGATGAAGCCGCCATGGATGAATTCCTCTTCGATACGATTCAGTCTCAGGTTGTGGATACGCATACCGATATCACGATAGCGCAGGGCGCGCCGGATTGGTGTCGTGATGCGGACCTCGCGCTTTGCCTGAGCGAGATTGCCTATGGCAAAGAAGCCCCTATAGGACACTTCAAGAACTACCTCAGGAGCGATTGCTATCGCCTGGAAATGAGGCGAGAGGGCGCACAGCGTCATCTCTGACAATTCTGGTGAGCCTCCGCCTTCCCTCTCACGTTTGTAGGTGCCATCCGTTGAGCTATTCGTTCCGAAAGGAGAGACCTGGCTTGTCCCGCGCTTTTACAGGCGGTCCGTACGGTGTGGTGGGGGTGCGGTCGCATCCCCAGCGTTGCCAGTAAAGGGCTTTGTACTTAGGAGGAATAATGCTGGATCGTCGTTCGTTCGTCACCGTCAGCCTCGGTACCGTTAGTGCTCTCGTTCTTGCTGGTTGCAGTAAGGGTGGATCCGATTCTGATGTCGCCCCTGCCAAGGACGGTTCCTCGTCCGATGGCGCCAAGGGCAAGAAAGTGATCTTCTTGGTGAGCGGCAACCTTGGCGACAAGGGCTTCTACGACTCGACTGCCAGGGGCATCAACACTCTCGCGAGTGATTATGGCTGCGAGACCAAGATTGTCGAAATGGGTCGTGACGAGACTACCTACGAGGCTACGCTTAGGGACGTGTCTGACCAGGATTGGGATCTGATCGTCTGTTCGACCTTCTCGATGCGAGAGGTTCTCGAAGGGGTTGCTCCCGACTATCCCGATAAGAGCTACGTCCTGCTGGACGTCGCCTCGACCGTACCCAACATCCTGGGCGTTTCCTTCCCGGGCAATGAGGCGGGATTCCTGGCCGGCACCGTCGCGGGCAACTACATCCTCGAGAACTTCCCTGACAACAAGGTGGCTGGCTTCATCGGGTCAATGGATGCCCAAGGCATCAACGACTTCCTCGTTGGCTATATCGAGGGCGTCAAGAACGTCGATGAGTCGATTAAGGTTAATACCTCATACGTTGGCTCCTTCGAGGACGTCGCAACCTGCCTCGAGATGACCACCCAGCTCTATAACCAGGGTGCCGAGGTCGTCTATGCTCCCGCATCGCAGAGCATCATGGGCGCCGTCACAGCTTCCAGCAATACCGGTAAGGCTCTCATCGGCTGTGACACCGACATCTACAGCGAGCTCATTGACAGCCAGCCCGATCTGGTTCAGCACGTCCTGACCTCTTCCCTCAAGCGTTTGGATGAGGCCACCATCAAGTCTGCCACAGGTCTTTGGGATGGCAGCCTCAAGGTGGGCACGCCCGTCAACATGGATGTTGCGTACGGCGCCATTGGGCTGGCGGACAACGACAACTATCAGAAGCTTGTGAGCGAGGACACGCGAAAGAAGGTCGACGAGGTTACGCAGAAGATAGCGTCCGGTGAAATCAAGCCCAAGAGCGCGTTCGACATGGACACTGAGGAGCTCACCAAGATGCGTGATGGCGCAAAGGCGTAGCTTCCGGTCCGTCGTAGGTCCTCTTGTAGAAAAGAGGGGCGAAAGTCGCCCGAGGATGCCATTGGTGACGGCGCATGCGAGCAGCGGCGCGTGCCAATACGTTTCGCGGACAGATGGATAGCCGTTGAGCACCTGTGCGGTCGGATTATACGACCGCAGTCCGACCGCACGACTTGACGGTTGAGGGAGGGCATCTATGCACGGCGAAGAGGCTTTGCGTATGGAGAACATCACCAAGGTGTATCCAAATGGTGTCATCGCAAATAGTGATATCAATTTCTCAGTTATGAAGGGTGAGATTCATGCCCTGTCGGGCGAAAATGGAGCGGGCAAGTCGACACTCATGAAGATGCTCTTCGGCATCGAGCAGCCCACGCGTGGAGACATATATGTGAACGGCGAGAAGAAGGTTATTTCGTCTTCTGCCGAGGCGATCAGCCTGGGTATCGGCATGGTTCACCAGCACTTCATGTTGGTTCCCTCGCTTTCGGTAGTTGAAAACATGGTGTTGGGCCAGGAGCCACGCCGCGGTGTCATGCTCGATCGAAAGACCGCAAAGGCTCAGGCGAAGGAGGTGTCTGAGAAATACCATCTTGGAGTTCCGCTGGATGCCCCGGTATACGATCTGTCAGTTGGCCAGAAGCAGAAGGTCGAGATCCTGAAGGCCTTGCTCCATGGTGCAAAGATCCTAATCCTGGACGAGCCTACTGCCGTACTTACCCCACAGGAGACCCAGGAGCTCTTCATAGAACTCAAGAACCTACGTGATGACGGATATACGGTCATTTTCATTTCACATAAGCTAAACGAGGTGCGCGAGCTCTGCGACCGCATCACGATCATCCGTCACGGTCGCACCATGGGTGTCTATGACGTAAGGGACGTGAGCGAACGCGAGATTTCGCGGCTGATGGTTGGTCGTGACGTCGTCCTTCACATGGACAGGACTCCGACAACGCCGGGTGACGTGGTTTTGGACGTCGAGGGGCTTTCGTACTGGAATCATTACGGAAAGCAACGGTTGAACGGCATCTCACTCCGCGCCAGGCGCAATGAGGTTCTGGGCGTGGCCGGCGTTGAGGGCAACGGACAGGCAGAGCTCGTGGACATCATCAGTGGGAATCTTTCGCGTTTCCAAGGATCCGTCAGGGTCTTGGGCAAGGAGGTTTCCGGGATGTCCATCAGGCAAGTGCGCGAACTGGGTGTGAGCTACATTCCCGAAGACCGTATGACCATGGGCATGGCGGGTGACCTTTCAATCACTGACAATCTCATGGCAGACAAGAGCTACCGCGACCGTTTCGTGGGTAAGGTTGGCCTCCTCGACAAGAAAAGCATCCAAGAATATGGCGCTGACATGGTTGAACGTTACCAGGTCGTCTGTAAGTCACCAGATCAGCCCATATCAAGTCTTTCGGGCGGCAATATCCAGAAGGTCGTTCTTGCCCGTGAGCTCTCGAGCAACCCAGAGCTTGTTATTGCCGATCAACCTACGCGCGGCGTAGATGTCGGCGCCTCTGAGTTCATCAGGCAGGAGCTTCGCAACCTGCGAGACCAGGGGAAGTGCGTACTCCTCGTCTCATCCGACCTCAATGAGCTCCTTGGTCTCTCCGATCGCCTAATCGTTCTCTGCGACGGTGGTATAGCGGCGTACTTTGCAGACACTTCCGAAGTGACCGAAGAGGACTTGGGCAGGTACATGTTGGGAATCGACAGACAGGCTGACGAAGAGATTGCAGGGGTGTGCGCATGAACAACAAGCAGATCAATCTCTTGGTAGATGCCGTAAAACTCCTACTTATCATGGCGATTACGCTCGCTGTGATTGCAGCGATTATCTTCTCGGTGAGCGACGACCCATTGAACGCTCTCTACAACTTCTTTGTGGGACCGTTCCTCTCGATGCGTCGTATCGGCAACATCGTCGAGGGGGCTTGCCCCCTGACATTCACCGCCATGGCGGTCATGCTGATTTTCAAGGCGGGACAATTCTCGATGATTTCGGAGGGCTCATTCTTCATAGGGACCGGAGTGGCAATGTCTACCTCACTCGCCGTCCCCATGCCCACGGGGCTGCATGCCCTCGTTGCGCTCCTTGGTGCTGCACTCGCTGGGGCATTCATTGCGTTTATCCCTGCCATTCTCAAGAAGACCTGGGATGTCAGTGAGGTTGTCACCTCGATCATGCTCAACTACGTGTGCGAGTTCTTCGTCATCTACCTCGTGACGTACCACTTCAAGGAGACCTCGAGTTCCTCGCTCGCCTCATGGGAACTGGCTCCGACGAGTCTCCTTCCCAAGATCGTCCCTGGCACCAACATCCATCTGGGTGTCATCCTGGCCTTGCTCCTCTGCGTGGGCTGCTGGGTCCTTACCAACCGCTCACGCTTTGGGTATCAGCTTAGGTTGACGGGCAGCAACCCTTCCTTTTCGCACTATGCCGGAATCAAGGAAACGGGCGTCATGGTGGGCGCGCAGGTTATTGCTGGAACCATCGCAGGCATGGGTGGCGGCGTCGAGCTTTTGGGCATGTACAACCGCTTCAAATGGACCACATCTCCCGGTTTTGGTTGGACGGGCATCGTCGTTGCTCTGCTGGCAAAGGATAACCCACTCCTGATTCCGCTTAGCGCCTGCTTCTTCTCCTATATCAACACGGGTGCAAACATCATGGCCATGAACAGCGACGTGAGTAACGACGTTGCGCAGATTATCCAAGGCGTCATCATGATGCTCATAGTTTCGGGAGCCCTTCTCCAGCGTTGGCGCCAGAAGCTGGTCGTACGTGCCGCCGAGAAGGAACAGGCCGAGGCCGCTGCCGTTAGCGCCTCTGTCGAGGCTTAGGGGGCAGGACGATGTCTACGGTTCTTGCAAACATCTTCAGCGCCGAGTTCGTGTACATGTGGATTCGCGTCGTCACGCCAATTCTACTTGCCTCGCTTGGCGGTTGCATCTGCAACCAGGCGGGTGTCGTCAACCTTGGTCTCGAGGGCATCATGCTGCTCTCCGCCTTGGCAGGCGTAATAGGCGGTGCCTATGGCGGGGGCCTTCTGGCAGGAGTCGCCTGTGGCCTTGGAGTGGCACTTCTGGTTAGTCTGATTTTTGCCTACTTCCATCTCAACATGGAAGCGGACGCGACCCTCTGTGGTACGGCGATAAACACCTTCGCGGCTGGGGCGACAGTCATGGCCCTCTTCACGCTTACGGGCGAGAAAGGCACGAGCTCCTCTTTGCTCAGCTTCTCTTTTCCTACTATCAACATCCCGTTGATAGATAGAATTCCAATATTGGGCAGCATTGTCTCGGGCCATAACTTCGTGACCTACGTCGCTTTCTTGGCGGTGTTTCTCACCTGGTTCTTGTTTTACCGCACGCCCTTGGGCCTGCGCATACGTTCCATCGGGGAGAACCCTGATGCCGCCGCATCCGTGGGAGTCAACGTCCGCAGGACTCGCTACGTTGCGATTCTTCTGTGCGGGCTCCTTACGGGCATGGGTGGAATGTACATGTCCATGGGCTATCTCAGCATGTTCACTCGGGGTATGGTCGCCGGGCGCGGATTCATAGCCCTTGCGGCTGCCGCCATGGGACAGTCGACTCCCATCGGTGCGCTTCTCTCGTCGATGCTGTTCGCATTCTTCGAGAGCATCTCGAACACCCTGCAATTGTTGGCCCTGCCCTCGCAGTTCATTAGGATGCTGCCTTATGTGGCCACGATTCTTGGTCTCACCATCTATTCGATCCAGAAGAAGAACAAGGCTTATGCCAGGGCACAGGCAGCGGTACAGGAAAAGTAAGGAACAAGGAGAAAAACTCATGGAATTGTTGGACAAGAGTGCAAAGACTCTCGGGGCTCGTCAATACCATATCCACCTTCAACCTGGTGACATTGGCGACTATGTGCTGCTGCCCGGCGATCCTGCCCGCAGCGACCGTGTGGCCAAGTACCTCGATGACGCCGAGCTGGTGGGCAACAATCGCGAGCATCGTTCCTTTACGGGTACCTACAAAGGCGTACGCGTTTCGGTGACTTCGACCGGCATGGGCTGCCCCTCCGCATCAATTGCCGCTGAGGAACTGATCAACATCGGAGCGAAGTGCCTCATTCGTATCGGCAGCACCGGCGCGCTGCAGCCCGAGCTTAAGATTGGTGACCTCATCGTCTCAACCGGCTCGATGAAGAATGAGGGCACCTCCAAGTTCTATCTGCCCGATACCTTCCCGGCAGTGCCTGACTTCGACCTGACCCGCTGCCTCATCGACACGGCGCGTGACATGGCGCCCAGTCTGGGATGTGGCGTGTACTACGGGATCGGTGCGAGTGATGACGCCTTCTATGGAGAGACGCCAGAGTGGATTGAGAAGTTGAGCGGATACGGTTGCCTCAATGTCGAGATGGAGGCATCAGCCATCTACACCGTCTGCCATCGTCGTGGCGTGCGTGGTGCCATGGTGTCGGCAGTCTCTGGCAACCTCGTACGCTCTGATGTCATCTATGAGACGGCCAACGTGGGCCTTGAGAATGGCTGGGACCATGAAATCGAGGTCGTTCTCGAGACCATCGCCAAGTTCGACGCGGAACAAAGGGACGGCAGGCATTGATTCGGAAATTCATGCACTATCTAACTCGAATCGCTTAACCCCTCGGGTTCCGAGGTGCCCGAACAATTCGGCATAAAGACCCCCCAGGCAACCTTTCCAAGGCTTGGAATCCGTCAATAAGGAAGTTCAATGATCAGGACAATCATCGACTGCGACACGGGCATTGACGACTCCGTCGCGATTCTCTTTGCGCTGAGGCGCCCCGAGATTCACGTGGAAGGAATTACGACGGGATGTGGTAACACCAGCGTTGACCAGGCAACCGATAACGTGCTTCGACTTTTGAAACTCGCCGAGTTGTCTTACGAAATTCCCGTTGCCAAAGGTGCGGGACAGCCTCTGGAAGGGACCTGGGACGGTCCTGTCGTGCGGGTTCATGGACCAAACGGCATAGGGGGCGTCGAGCTTCCGTCCTCGGAGCAGTGTCCTTTGGATGAGCCTGCGAGCGACTTCATCGTGCGCATGGCACGTGAGAATCCGGGCGAGCTTACCGTTATTACCCTAGGACGAATGACCAATCTCGCTCTGGCGCTGCAGAAGGAGCCCATGCTTCCCAAGCTGGTGAAGAACGTTGTCTCTATGGGTGGTGTGATTTATGGTGCGGGCAACACCAGCCCTGTCGCGGAGGCAAACATTGCAGGTGATCCTGAAGCGGCCGATCAAGTAATCATGGCAGGATTTGATTTGACCATGGTGGGACTCGACGTCACCATGAAGACTCGCATCACGCGACAGCGCCTCGAGTTCCTACGTGCGCATTGTTCCGCCTCAAATCGCCGTGTTGTTGACTATCTCCATGGGGTACTTGAGTACTACCTGGGCTACTACCGGACTCAAGACTTTGCTTTTGACCACTGTCCTGTCCATGATCCCCTGGCGGTCTTGGTTGCTATCGATCCGGGATTGGTGAGCCTGAAGAAACTGCCAACTCGTATTGAGTGTGGTGGGCAATACTGCCGCGGCAAGGTCGTGGTAGACGAGCGCCCGCATCACTTTGATGCGCCGTTCGTGACGCATTGTCTTGCAGTTGCGGGGGATCGGGCGGCGGAGGAACTGCTTTCGACATTCATGTAGGTCTCTACGGTTGTTGGACCGACGATTTGGCATGCCCTGAGGGGAGAAGTCGTGAGTCGCCTTCTGGTACGTAACATAGAAACTCTCGTGTCCTGCGACGCTCGGGATAGCGTATACGAGCAAGTTAACCTCTATTGCGAAGATGGCCTCATTCGTTCGATTGGTCCCGCTGAACCCGAAGCGGACGAGGTTATTGATGGCACGGATATGCTTTGCTATCCCGGGCTGGTAAATGCCCACCATCACCTGTACCAAATCTTCTCGCGAAACCTTCCCCAGGTACAGAACATGGAGCTTTTCGACTGGCTGCGTACCTTGTACGAGATTTGGAAGAACGTCGACGCGGACGTAATTGGCCTCTCGACCATGGTTGGCTTGGGCGAGCTCATGAAGAACGGCTGCACCACGGTCTTTGACCACAACTACGTCTTTCCTGCCGGCGCAGGCGACCTCATGGGAGCGCAGGTCCAAGCTGCCGAACGTGTGGGTGCGCGTATGCATCTCTCGCGTGGGAGTATGGACCTCTCTAAGAAGGATGGTGGCCTGCCGCCAGATTCCGTGGTACAAGATGTCGACCAGATCCTTGCTGACAGCGTCGAGTGCATCCAGCGCTACCATGACGCATCCTTTCAGTCTATGCATCGCGTTGCCCTGGCGCCCTGCTCACCATTCTCGGTGTCGGCAGAGCTCTTGCGCCAGAGTGCCATTCTGGCTCGTGAGTATGGCGTGCGCCTGCACACCCACCTCTGCGAAACCAAGGACGAAGAGACTTACATGCTGGAATCAAGGGGCATCCGTCCTTTGGCCTACATGGAGGAGCTTGGTTGGATAGGTCCGGACGTGTGGTACGCGCATGGCATTCACTTCAATGCCGACGAACTGCAGCTTTTGGCTCGTACCGGAACGGGTATATGCCATTGCCCCATTTCTAATATGAAGCTCTCATCTGGCGTCGCTCGTATCCTAGAGATGCTCGAGATGGGTATTCCTGTTGGACTGGGGGTGGACGGCTCTGCCTCGAATGATGGATCGAATCTGCTCGAGGAACTGCGCGTCGCCTTCCTCCTACACCGACTGAACTCGAGCGATGTCACCCCCAGTGCATATCAGATGCTCAAGGTTGCCACCATGGGTGGTGCGCGCGTTCTGGGTCGTGCGGATGAAATAGGATCGCTCGAACCTGGCAAGTGTGCCGACTTCTTTCTTGTGGATAGTCGCAGGCTCGAGCTCGTGGGGGCATGCGTTGACCCCTCGGCTGTCCTGGGGACGGTGGGACTCAAGGGCGCCGTTGACCTCACTGTGGTCAACGGAGAGGTGACCGTGCGCGACGGACGTCTGACTCGCGTCGATGAGCGTGCGCTGGCGGATGAGGCAAATAAAAAAGCGATGTCCTACCTTGAGGGATAGGCGGTTCGTTCCCTGTACTTGGTTACATCCAGAACACCCACCGAAAGAGGCAGATGCGATGCGTATCCTAAATATCGGGTCGCTCAACATTGACAAAACATACGAAGTCGACCATTTCGTACAGCCAGGTGAGACACTCATGGCAAGCTCCATGGCTGTCTGTTGTGGGGGCAAGGGGCTCAACCAGTCAATTGCGGCGGCGCGTGCCGGAGCGCAGCTCTGGCATGCCGGTCTCGTGGGAAATGACGGTCAGGCTCTCGTGGACGCTCTCGTTGCGGCTGGTGTGCATACCGAACTCCTGAGACGAATCGATGGGCAGTCCGGTCACGCCATCATCGAGGTCGACCCCTCTGGGCAGAATCGCATTCTTCTCTTTGGCGGTGCGAATCGCATGTTGAACGAGAAGACGATAGATGGAATTCTCGATGCCTTTGGCGAGGGGATGGTCCTGCTCCAGAACGAAGTCAACCTCCTTGCCTACATTGTTGACGCGGCGTATCACCGAGGACTACCCGTCGCGCTCAATGCTGCACCAATGAACGACGATGTGCTCGGCTGCGAACTCAGCCATCTTGGCTGGCTGATCATTAACGAGATCGAAGGACGTCAGGTGGCTCAGTGCGAGCGAGATGAGGACATTTTTCCCACGCTTTCACGTCGCTATCCCAGTCTCAAGGTGCTGCTGACCCTTGGGGAGCGAGGTGCCGTTGTGCTTGCAAACGGGACGAGCTACACCGTGGGCTCCTGTCACGTTGCAGTGAGGGATACGACTGCGGCAGGTGACACCTTCATAGGCTACTTCCTGCGGGGCATTGACCTTGGCTGGGAGCTTGGGGACTGCCTGCGCTTTGCGACTGGGGCGAGTGCCATCAGCGTTACGCGTGAAGGTGCCTCCACTTCGATTCCCAGCTTTGACGAGGTCAAGAGATTTGTCAGTTCTCACAACGACGAGCTCGCTGTCGAAATACAGGGTTTTCGAGCGTAGGACGAAGGATGAGTCACGCATAGACCTGAACGCATGCGTTGACCATGCCGTCTCCAGCCCATCCCCATGACTTTCTAGCCACGGTGATTGAAGAGCTCTCATGATGCACCAGCTGCGTTGTTACCTGCAATTGGCCCCATTCGGGCACGTAACCCGTTGGCGTTCCGTGGTGGTGTCTACTCCCCTGGCTCCCGCACGGACATGCCCAGGCGCATCCTCATGCTGCGGTCGTTGAGCGAGACGCGCGTGGCTCCGCGGGCGTTGGCGCAGGCCGATGCCGCCACCAGGCCTGCTTGTGCGCTGCGGCGCACGCCCAGGTCCTGCACCCAACCCCAGGCGATGCCTGCGGTCATTGCGTCCGAAAACTCGTTGGACTGGGGGATGGGGCCACCAGCCCAGGGCAGGAAGGCGCGCTCGGACTGACTGGCGCAGTACATTCCGCCCTCGTCCAAAGGGATGAACAGCGCGAGTGGGCCGCGCGAGAGAAGTTCGTCCGCCGCCGTGCGAATCGATGCCCTGTCGCGCAGCTCGCGGTCCAGCACCTCCCCCAGCAGCCTGACGTCCAACTTGACGAGCTCGGGTCGCTGTAGGTCGTCCTCCAGGGGCTGGCGCCTGTCGGTGGCGGAGGGCGCGAAGAAGAGTGGCGCATGCACGTTCTGCCAGAGGAAGGAGCGCGACTCGGGCGGGACGCTGGAGTCCACGACGCAGACGGCCGCTCGGTCAATCACGTCCAGGTGCGCAGCCAGGTAGTCTGCCGTCAGGAGCTCGAAGGCCTTGGCGTCCCTCAAGACGAGTCGGCGGGTTCCGTTGGGACGGGTCATGTAGACGTTGGATGCGGTCTCGAGTCCGCGCGACACGAGGGAGTCGCTGATGTCCACCCCGTCGCGTCGGCAGCCATCCATGAGTCGCTCGGCGTTTGCGTCATCGCCAAAGACGGACACGAGCCTCACCTGGCGGTCCAGGTGGGCCAGGAACTGTGCCACGCTGCGTGCCGATCCGCTGGCGACGCTGCGCACCGTGCCTTCGAGCTGCTCCGCGCCATCGGCATCGCGCTCGGGCCAGCCGATGACGTCGATGCACGCGGCTCCCACCACGGCGATGTAGGGACTCTCCTGCAGTATGTAGCGCCTGCCAAGGATAGCGCCCTTGCGTGTGAGGTTCGACACGTGCACGGCCACCGACGAGCGCGAGATGTGCGCCTTCTCGGCAAGCTCCTTCTGGGTGATGGAGGGGTTCTCTCGTATCCATCCCAGGATCTGTCGTTCCCTGTCGGTGATCACTGCGGCTCCAATCCACTAAGCAACAGTTTATCGGCTCAACGTGGTCACGGGCGAGAGGAGCCGCTGGCCTCGGGTTACGTGCCGTCCGTGCCTGGCTCGCCGCCTCCGCTGGGAGGGCCGCGCTCCTCTCTGCCGTGGTAAAATGCCAGACTGCAAAAGGCGGACGCCGCAGCTAGAGGGGGAGGTTAGACGTGGCCGAGAAGCGTGACCTGCTCGATGACCTCATCGACATACAGCAGGACTGGGCAAGCGTCTCGAACCCCCTGGGCGGCATCGCCGACACACTTGCCGCCGACCCGTCCAAGGTGAGGCAATTCGACCCCTCCGAGTTCAAGGAGCGGCCGCGCGTCAACTCGATCTTCTGCCTGCGCGTCTCGTCCGGCAGGGATGACGTCTGCAGCCGCTGCCTGGACGTGTGTCCCGTGGATGCCATCCAGATCAAGGGCGCTGCCATAAAGGTGCTGGACAGCTGCCGCAAATGCGGGCTCTGCACCATGGCCTGTCCCACCGAGGCATTCCTGGTCCAGAGAATCATGGCCAAGCAGCTCTATGACAAGATCGTCCGCGTGGCCAGCGCCTACGAACAATGCTACGTGACCTGCACCCGCGCCATCGGTCGCCTGCCCAAGGACAACGAGGTGGTGCTGCCCTGCGTGGGCGTCATGCCTACCGAGGTCTGGCACGCCCTACTGAGCGAGTTCGACAACGTGAGCGTCTACCTGCCCCTGGGCATCTGCGACCGCTGCCGCACCACCACGGGCGAGGCGGCGTATGTTGACCAGATCGGGCAGGCCGAGGAGTGGAGCGGCGGCTCGGTGGGCCTTGAGGTCGACGAGGGACAAATGACCCACGAGCAGACGCGCGCCTACAAGCGCGGCCAGTTCGTGAACAGCATGGTGCAGGCGGGCCAGACGGCACTCCTTGCTGGCAACCCCTCGCTCCTGGGTGCCAAGGCGGTGGCCCAGCGCATCCAGGACCACTCGCGCAAGATCACCAGCATGCAGCGCGAGCTCGAGCGCATGGTGGGCGACAAGACCACGGCCAACCGACGTCGCGTGCTCACGCAGAAGCGCAAGACCCTGCTCACCACCCTCCAGGGCCGGCCCCGCCTCGCGCGGCCCATCGTCCTGGACGTCCCCAGCTGCGATCCAAGCCGTTGCACCATGTGCGGGGACTGCGTCAAGGCCTGTCCCGTGCATGCCTGTGACCTCGACGCGGGAGGGCGCTTCTCCGTTGAGGCAGCCTATTGCCTCAACTGTGGGGCCTGCGCGAAGGTGTGCCCCGAGGGGGCCCTGACCATGGTGGCGGGCGACCCGCAACAGCTCGTGGTGCGCGACGAGGAGGCGGAGCGCCGCGCCAGGGCGGCGGCCAAGCAGCGGGAACAGGTCCAGAAGGCCAAGGAGGAGGGCAAGAGGCAGCTCAAGCGCGGCCTCGACATCCTCGAGCGCCTGGCGGACGACTAGAGACCAGCAAGGGCGGGGGACGCGGGCGTCCCTCGCATGGAATAGGAGTTGAGGACGTGGCACTTTCCATCGGCATCGTGGGCCTTCCCAACGTGGGCAAGTCGACCCTGTTCACCGCGCTCACGCGCAAGGGCGGTCTCGCGGCCAACTACCCCTTCGCGACGATCGACCCCAACGTGGGCATCGTGGACGTGCCGGACGCACGCTTGCAGAGGCTGGCAGACATCGTGCATCCCGCACGCATCGTTCCGGCGACGGTCGAGTTCGTGGACATTGCCGGTCTGGTGAAGGGCGCAAACGAGGGAGAGGGGCTGGGCAACCAGTTCCTGTCCAATATTCGTAACACCGACGCCATCTGCGAGGTCGTGCGCTACTTCTCCGACCCCGACGTGGTGCATGTGGACGGGCGCGTCGACCCTGGCTCCGACGCCGACACCATCCAGACCGAGCTCGTCCTGGCGGACCTCGGCACGCTCGAGCGCGCCATCCCCAAGCTCGAGAAGGAGGCCAAGCGCGACAAGGAGAAGGCCCCCAACCTGGCCATCGCCAAGAGGCTCCAAGACTGGCTCAACGAGGGCAAGCGTGCGGCCGAGCTCGACATGAGCGACGACGAGCGCGCGGCGGCCCACGACCTCTTCCTCCTCACCATGAAGCCCATGCTCTATGTGGCCAACGTCGACGAGGACAAGGTCTCCGAGGTGCCCGCTCCCATCAACGGCCAGACGCCCATTCCCATCTGCGCTGAGGTCGAGGCGGAGCTCGCCGAGCTCGACGCCGAAGAGGCGGCCGAGTATCTCGAATCCCTGGGCTTGGAGCACAGCGGGCTCGAGACCCTGGCACAGGCCGCCTATCACCTGCTAGGACTGCAGAGCTACTTCACGGCGGGCGAGAAGGAGGTCAAGGCCTGGACGGTCCGCATCGGTGCCAAGGCACCCGAGGCCGCCGGCGTGATCCACTCCGACTTCGAGCGCGGCTTCATCAAGGCCAAGACCATCAGCTACGAGGACTACGTCGAGCTGGGCGGCGAGGCCGGCGCGCGTGAGGCTGGCCGCCTGCGCATGGAGGGCAAGGACTACGTCGTCCAGGACGGCGACGTGATGGAGTTCATGTTCAACGTGTAGCGAGCTGGGTTGCTGAGCCTGTGGGCCGTGCGACCCTCGCAGCCCCCTCGCCCTGCGAATTTGCTCGTCGAGTGCGCAAGCTTAAGCCTTGCTACTTCGCGAGTGCGCAAGCTTAAGCCTTGCTACTTCGCGAGTGCGCAAGCTTAAAGGCTGGAATTGCGCACTCGACAACGAAGACCGCCCCTCTCGCCACGAAGGGCCAGGTGGCCGGAAGCCGAGTGCGCAAGCTGAAGCTTTCAGTTTGCGCACTCGACGCTTGTCTGTGGGGGAGAGACTTCGTCCTAAGATGTCTACAGCAGGCTCTTTACTTCCTCGCTCAGCTCGAACCTGAGGGGACGCCTGCGTGTCGTCACCATCAGCCCGAGCTCTTCGAGCCTTTTGGTGTACTTGCGTGCCTGCTGCTGTGAGACATTGGAATGCGAGGCGACCTCGGCAAGGCTGGTTCCGGGGAACGTGGCGAAGAGTTGGAGCTGGATGAGCATAAATAGGACGCTTGCCTCCTGTTCGGACAGTCCTCGCTCGCTCACGACCTGCGATAGGAGCTTCGAGGCCTCTTCGAGCGCCGTTCGCTTCTGGGTCAGGTCGTCAACGATTTGCTCTTGAGCGACAAGGATGTTCTCGAGGAGGTTCCAGACGAAGAAGGTGAGCTCCCCGTGGTTGAGGGGGCTTTCTGCCTGCTTGAACGACTTGTAATAGGCGGCTCGGTTCTCTGCGATGACCCTAGAAAGCGAGAGCGATGTGAGTGTGGAGAGCGGCCGGCTGAGGTAGAGTGCGAGCAGATAGCGCCCCGTGCGTCCGTTCCCGTCGTAAAAGGGGTGGATGTATTCGAAGTAGTAATGCGCGATGATCGCGCTGAAGGTCTGGGGCATGTCCTTCCTGTCCGCGAGCTCGATCATGCGGGCAATGGCCTCGATGATCTTCTCCTCCGGCTCGATTCCCACATGAAGGACCTTCTGATTCGCTCCGATGATCTCAACCCCACCTGCTCGGAATAGCCTTCCGTCAGGCACGACGCCATGCATATCTTCGCCCCTCATGACGAGGTCGTAGACTCTGCGCACGTCTTCTGGGCTGCTTGGGTACCCTCGGTCATGGTCGCTGAGGTCCAGGTAGAGCTTTGCGAATTCCCTGAAGCGGCGGTCCCGTGACGGATCGTCCATAGAAAGTTCCAGGTCGAGGGCATCACTCACCTGCCTGCGCGTGCTGTGAACGCCCTCCAGCTCGTTCGTGCTGACGACCTCGTCGATGACGAGGCTGCGCACGAGGGCGGCGCTTGCCACGGGGGGCAGCGCGCCCATGGCCGCCGAGACGGCGCGCTCGTTGCGCATGACGCGTTCGTTGAGCACGGAGAGCTCTCTCGGGGTAGCAAGGAACAGCTCTCCGTTCGGGGTCAGCAAGCTTGTGCGAAAGGTCGAGTCGGCTTCGAGTCGCTCCCGTGCAAGACGCGCGTTGTGCGCGAACCTGTCGGAGGAAGCATCCGCATAGAAGATCTTCTCAAGGGAGCGGTATGACATGGTCTGCGCCTCCGGACGTTGGGAGTATGACTAGTGGCGTCTGATAGTCACTCTTATTTATACTAACTGGCAATTAGTATAAATAAGAGTGACCTATGATTCGCCTGTACTTCGTCTCTGCTTCGCGAGTGCGCAAGCTTAAAGGCCGGAATTGCGCACTCGACAACGAAGACCGCCCCTCTCGCCACGAAGGGCCAGGTGGCCGGAAGCCGAGTGCGCAAGCTGAAGCCTTCAGACTGCGCACTCGACGCTTGGGCGGTGGAGAGGGGCCGCGACTGGGTTGGCTGCGAACCCTGAAAGCGAAAGACACCGCAGCTGACCCCAGCCGGCTAACCCCCGGCTCGTCCTAGCTTGCTGCGGAGACCAAGAGACTCCCCGTGTCACAGCGGGTAAGAGAACCGCCATCCCTGGGGGCACCAGTCCTCCTGACCGCGGCACTAGGACTTGTAGTCGCTTCCCAGTACCACGATCACGTCGACACTGGTGTTCCAGCTGCCGTCGTTCTCCTCGATGATGGAGTCGTCCAAGCCCAGGGTCTTGGCTGCGCCACGAGCCTTGGCGGACGACGGGGCGTTGTAGATGACGCGCGTGACGCTCGACTCGCCATCCGCGTTGCCCGCCATGGCCGAGAAGCCCGCGCCTACGAGCTTGTTGGCGGCGTTGCCCGCAGCGCCGTTCTTGCCGCTCGCGTTGAGCACGCTCACGTTCCCAGAGTAGACGGGCCCCTCGCTTGCGCTCGAGGCGGTGCCGGAGTCGCCGCCCGAGCTCTTGCCCACCGACCCCGCCACGCCTGCGGTGGTGTCCTGCGAGGCGTCGCTGTAGGGTGGAAGACCCTGGTCGACGCGGTCCATCATCACCTTCCATGCTGCGGTGTCGCAGATCTCGTACCATAGGTCGTTCATGTACTTGGCGGTCGTGGGACAGAGTCCGGAGTAGATGTCCTCGTCCACGTCCATGCCGATGAACTGCGAGACAAGGCCTGCGATGGACGAGACGTCGAGGTCGGTGGTGACGTATCCCGCCATGGTCGAAACCGTGTTGGCCATGGTGATGGGGTCGCTGGAGAGCACCTTCTTGGTGACGGCGCCAATGAGCATGCGCTGGTTGGCGGCGCGATAGAAGTCGCCTCCTCCGTAGTTGTCGTAGGCGTGGCGGGTGCGTCCCAGGAGGGCGGCCGTCTGGCCGTCCAGGGTGTTCTCGCCCGCGGGGAGGTCGAGGCCGGTGTAGTCGGGGTCCTTGACGTCCACGGGCAGGTCGACGGTGACGCCTCCCACTTGGTCGACGATGGCCGCGAATCCGTCCATGTCCACCTCGGCATAGTGGGAGATCGAGACTCCGGCGAACTCGGAGACGACCTTCGTCGCGTAGGCCGCGCCGCCATAGGAGTAGGCGGTGTTGATCTTCTGCTTGCCGTTGACCCCCAGGTCGACGTAGGTGTCGCGGGGAATGGAGACCAGCGTCACCTTCTTGTTCTGGGGGTCCACGCGGGCAAGGATGATCGTGTCGGTGCGGTAGTTGCTGTTGTCCGCGCCATACTCCGAGCCCTGCGCGCGCTCCTCGTCCTTGTCAACACCCAGGAGGAGCATGTAGAAGGGCTCGTTGTACTTGGTCTCGGTGAGGACGGAGCGCAGCTCGCTGCTCACGCCGGCACCCAACTTGCCGTTTATGCTGATGATGTAGCCCCAGACGCCGACGACGGCAGCCACGAGTAGCACGGCCACGCTGGCGAGGATGCCGCGTAGCACCCTGCCCCTGCGGGCGGAGGCGCGCTTCTTGGCGTAGTAGGGAAGGGCGTTGCGCCTCGAGAGGATGTCTGCGGAAGGCCCGCCGGCGAAGCGCCTTCCCCTGCTGGCGCGTCCCTCGGCCTGCTCCTGGTCGCTGTTCCTCAGATGTCGCATGGGCTAGCTCCGCATCGCTATCTATTCGTAGTCGACCCCAAGGGTGACCACGACATCGTAGCCGTCGTACTGGCTGTCGCTGCTCTCCTTGTATGTGACCTTGAGCCCGAGCGTCCGCG
Organism: uncultured Olsenella sp.; assembly: GCF_959602185.1. Classification (NCBI taxonomy): domain Bacteria; kingdom Bacillati; phylum Actinomycetota; class Coriobacteriia; order Coriobacteriales; family Atopobiaceae; genus Olsenella; species uncultured Olsenella sp. Next base: position 60,106 of record NZ_CAUGRZ010000007.1, on the reverse strand, counting down.
CGACTCCCGCCGCCTCTGCCTCGTGGCCCGTCGTGTAGGTGATGGTCGTGGTCTGAACGCTCGCCCCGGCGTTACCGGAGCTGGCGCCAAAGCCCGCCCCGTCCAGCTTATCCGCAGTCTTGCCCGCAAGGCCGTCGGTGTGGGTGCCGTTGAGCACGAGCACGTCGCCCGAGTAGCTGGGCTCGACGTCGGAGGACGTGGAGGCGTTCCTCTCGCCTGTCGAATCACCCTGGGTGGTCGCGGCGGTCGAACTTGCGTTGGAGCTGTTGTCGCCGATCCGCGCCGAGGCGTCGCTCGCCAGGTCTTGGTTGCCGTCCTCGTAGGGGCTGAGGCCCCTGTTGACGCGGTCCATCATCTTCTTCCAGGCGGCAGTGTCGCAGATTTCGTACCAGGTGTCGTTGACGTACTCCGGCGTCGTGGGTTCCATGCCGCTCATGATGTCGCTGTTGACGTCCATGCCAAGGAACTGGGTCGAGAGGCTGGCGATCGACGACACGTCCATGTCGGTGGTGACGTAGCCGGCGAGGGTCGACACCGTGGACGCGAGCGTCAGGGGGTTGCTCGCCAGCACCTTCTGGACCACGGCGCTGATCACGATGCGCTGGTTGGCGGCACGATAGCGGTCCCCGTCGCCGTAGACGTCGTAGGCGTGGCGGGCGCGACAGAGGAGGGCCGCGGTCCTGCCGTCCAGGGTGTTCTGGCCTGCCTTGAGGTCGAGGCCGGTGTAGTCGGGGTCCTTCACGTCCACGGGCAGATCGACGGTGACGCCACCCACCTGGTCCACGACCGCAGCGAGGCCGTCCATGTCGACCTCGGCGTAGTGCGAGATGGGCACGCCCGCGAAGTCCGATATGACCTGGGTGGCGTAGGCCGCCCCGCCGATGGAGTAGGCGGCGTTAATCTTCTGGGTGCCGTTGGAGCCGAGCTTGACCTGGGTGTCTCGGTGGATGGAGACGAGCGTGACCTTCTTGTTCTGGGGGTCGATGCGCACCAGCATGATGGAGTCGGAGCGATACGCGTTGTCGGAGCTGCCGTACTCGGAGCCTCCGGCACGCGACTCGTCCTTGTCGATGCCCAGGAGCAGCATGTAGAAGGGGTCGCCGGCCTCGTGGTCGCTGAGCACGGACGAGAGGGTCTTGTTCACGCCCTTGTTGAGCTGGGCATTGATGTTGCTGATGTAGGCCCAGGCAGTGGTTCCCAGCGCGACCATGGCGACGAGCAGGGTCACGAGCACGGTCCGCACCACCGCGTGGCGGCGGCGGGAGCGACGCATGCGGGAGTAGCGCTCCAGCGACCCCTCGCGCGAGAGCTCCTGGGCTCCGAGCTGTTCTGGCTGCGAACTCCTGCTCTTGGCCAAGGGGGCTCCTTTACCGTTAACCGTGCTCTTTGGGGCAGGGAATCCGGGTATGAATTCCTCCATGTATAACCACCTAATAATAGTCGCAGTGGCCTGCGCGCGCATGAAGCACACAAACGCTCTCAGGCATCCGACTCGGCCTTTGCGCTGGTCTACAATGAACCGGAAAAACAGGTGGCGTTGGTGTCGGGCTCGGGTCTCCGGCGCCGCGGACAAGAGCTTGCGCACAGAACAGGAGCAGCAATGAAGGCTACCAGGCCAGGACAGTTCGTCGCGGTCTTCGACTTTGGCGCCCAGTACGGCCAGCTGATCGCACGTAGGGTGCGTGACCTGCACGTCTACTCAGAGATCGTTCCCTGCGACATCTCCGCCGACGAGCTGAGACAGATGGCCCCCTCCGCCATCATCCTGTCTGGCGGTCCCGCCTCCGTGTACGCGGACGACGCGCCCGACATGGACGCGGCCGTCTTCGAGCTGGGCACCCCCATCCTGGGCTTCTGCTACGGCCAGCAGATCATGGCCGTCAAGCTGGGTGGGAAGGTCGGCCACACCGAGAAGGGCGAGTATGGTCCCGCGACGCTGGTGCGCAAGGGCGAGGCGCGCATCCTCGATGGCACGCCCGAGGGCGGGCAGACCGTGTGGATGAGCCACCGCGACGCCGTGAGCCAGGTGCCCGAGGGCTTCGTGGTTACCGCCAGCACCGAGACCTGTCCCATCGCCGCCATGGAGTGCCCCGAGCGCAACTTCTACGCCACGCAGTTCCATCCCGAGGTGCGCCACACCGAGCACGGCCAGGACATGCTGAGGAACTTCCTCTTTGGCGTCTGCGGGCTTGAGGCCAGCTGGACCATGGACAACATCGTCGAGCAGAAGGTCACCGAGATCCGCGAGGCGGTGGGGGGGCGCAAGGTGATCCTGGCGCTCTCTGGCGGCGTCGACTCCTCGGTGGTCGCGGCCCTCGTGCACCGCGCCATCGGTGACCAGCTCACCTGCGTCTTCGTGAACCACGGCCTGCTGCGCAAAGGCGAGCCCGAGATGGTGGAGCAGGTCTTCCGCAAGCAGTTCAACGTGCCCCTGGTGCACGTGCACGCCGAGGAGCGCTACGCCAGGATGCTGGCGGGCGTCACCGAGCCCGAGCAGAAGAGGCGCCTGATCGGCACCGAGTTCTGGAAGGTCTTCTTCGAGGAGGCCCAGAAGATTGGTGGCGTTGAGATGCTGGCCCAGGGTACGATCTACCCTGACATCATCGAGAGCGGCGCGCGCAAGACGGGCGGCAAGGCTTCGACCATCAAGAGCCACCACAACCTGATCCCCTTCCCCGAGGGCGTGCGCTTCGACCTCATCGAGCCCCTGGACCACTTCTTCAAGGACGAGGTCCGCGAGCTGGGCGTGAGCCTGGGCCTGCCGGCGGGCATGGTGTACCGGCAGCCGTTCCCCGGGCCCGGCTTGGCCATTCGCATCATCGGCGACGTCACGCCCGAGAAGCTGGACATCCTGCGCGACGCCGACGCCATCGTGCGCGAGGAGCTGGACGCGTACAACGCGCGGCTCTTCGAGGAGACGGGCGAGAGGAACAGCGAGCACAGCTGCTGGCAGTACTTCGCCGTGCTGCCCGACATCAAGAGCGTCGGCGTCATGGGAGACGAGCGCACGTACGCGCGACCGATCATCGTGCGCGCCGTGGAGTCGAGCGACGCCATGACCGCAGACTGGGCGAAGCTTCCCTACGAGGTGCTGGGCAAGATCAGCAGCCGCATCGTGGGAGAGGTCGCCAGCGTGAACAGGGTCGTCTACGACGTGACGCCCAAACCGCCCGCGACTATTGAGTGGGAGTAGGGAAATAGCCCATTTCATCTAGTCTCATCCTGCACGTCTAGTCGCGGTGGTTAGCAACTAGTGCCCTGTATTGGACAAAGCCACCGGGACTTTTGGGGAGTGACAAACGCCAGAAAGCCCCGGAATCTTCGGATTTAAGGGCCTATTCTATGGGTGCTAACCTGCGGAAATACTCTTCACTCAATCGTGCTGGGGTGACGCGTTGCGACTTGTTGCAAAGAGAAGCGACTAGATGCCAAAACATGCCAAAGCGAGAAGAGTATTTTCATCGCGTTTTTTAGCCGCATGCCCGTTTTGAGCTGAGTCATGTAGTCACCCCGCTTTTTCAGCCCTCCATTTTGCAAAACCGCAGGTAGGAGTGAAGAGTAACAAATCGTGAAAATCCGCGATTCCCGGCGATTTCGGGCTGTTTTCGAGCCCTTCGGAGAGCTGTTTGTCGCTCTCAACACTGTGTGCAATAGGCGACTCCGGTCCCATTTTGGCCCCCGAGAACCGGCAATAGTAATGCGAGAGTGACGATTTGCGGCAAAGAAAAGGGATGCCGCAGCGTCCCCTGAGGAGCTATATGCCCTGCCCTAGCCCATGAAACGAGCTTTCCAGGTCTCGTAGTCGTCCTCGTCGATCTCGCCGGCGGCGAGCTGGTCCCTCATGCGCTTCCACGCCTTAAGGGCCTGCGCGGCCTTCTGCGAGCCTTCCTTCTTGGGATCGGGCGCCACGGCCACTCCGTCTTCGGTGACGACGGGCATGAGGCCCAGCTCCCTCTCGTAGCGGAACAGCACCTCAAGCGCGCCCCTCGCGCCGCTCACGCCTATCTCACGTATGGAGTCGGCGGAGACGTCCAGGGCCTCGGCAATACGCTCTATCTGCTGGTCGCTGGGCGTCCTAATGTCCCGCTCGTAGTTGCGGATGGCGGACTCGGTGAGCCCCACCTCGTCCGCGAGCTCCCTCTGCGTCATGCCGCCCTCGTTGCGGTACCTGCGTATGCGTGCGCCTATCGTCATCTTTCCTCCTGAAAACGCATGGGTACAGGATATTGCAGCACGCTTCCGTGCGCAATCGATTGACAGCACGCACATGTGCTGTTACTGTACGTGAATATACAGCACAATAACGTGCTGTATATTCCTACGAAATGATTAGAGGGAGCGGCGCATGTCGGTGAGGATGGAGCCCAACGGGACGTGGACGGCGCAGGTGTGGTACCGCGACTACAACGGTGACTCGCGGCACAAGACCAAGCGCGGCTTCAAGAGCGAGGAGGCGGCGCGCGCCTGGGAGGAGGAGTTCTCCTCGAACGCGCAAGGCTCGGTCAGCTCCACCTTCGCCGCCTTCTACGAGGTCTACGAGGCGGACATGCGCCCGCGCCTGCGCGAGCACACCTGGTACACCAAGAGCTACATGATCAAGGGCAAGATACTCCCGTACTTCGGCAACATGCGCGTGGATGAGATTGAGCCCATCGACGTGGTGCGCTGGCAGAACCGACTCATGGCCCGCCGCAACGAGAAGGGCGAGCCCTACGCGCCCACCTATCTGCGCTCGGTGAACAACCAGCTCTCCGCCATCTTCAACCATGCCGTGCGCTACTACGGCCTCAAGAGCAACCCCTGCGCGAAGACCACGCGCATGGGCTCGTCCAAGGGCGGCGAGATGCTCTTCTGGACGTGCGAGGAGTACCTGCGCTTCGCCGATGCGGTGTCCGACAAGCCGGAGAGCTACTACGCCTTCGAGGTGCTCTACTGGTGTGGCCTGCGCCTGGGCGAGCTCCTGGCCCTCACGCCACCAGACTTCGACTTCTCCCGCTCCGAGCTCAAGGTGACGAAGTCCTACCAGCGCCTGCACGGGCGCGACGTGGTGACGCCGCCCAAGACGCCCAAGTCCGTCCGAACCATCGTGATGCCCAAGTTCCTCACCGACGAGCTCGAGCAGTGGGTGGGATCGCTTCCCATCGGCGAGGACGAGCGCATCTTCACCTTCACCAAGGCCAAGCTCCACCACGAGCTCGACCGCGGCTGCAAACGCTCGCACGTCAAGCGCATTCGCATCCACGACCTGCGCCACAGCCACGTCTCGCTGCTCATAGAGATGGGCTTCTCCGCCGTGGCCATAGCCGAGCGCCTGGGCCACGAGAGCTCGGACGTGACCTTTCGCTACGCGCACCTCTTCCCCGACAAGCAGGGAGAGATGGCACGCGCCCTCGACGCGACCAGGGCGGGCATCTGATGCCGTGCCCGAACGACCGCAGGAGGCGGAGCGCCACGGTGGCCTTCCGGATGACGCCGGAGCAGAAGCTCTGGCTCGACCGGGTGACGGCCGAGAGCGGCATGAGCAAGCAGGACTTCATCATGGCGAGGCTGCACGACGAGGCGATCACCGTGGTGCCGAACATCCGGGTGTACCGCGCCCTGCGCGAGAACATGCTGGAGCTGCTTAGGGAGCTGTCGCGTATACGCGCCGGCGGCACCGTCGACGAGCGGCTTCACGACGAGGTGGATCGCCTGACCAAGGAGTTCATAGACCTGCGCGGTGATGTGGACGCCGCCACCGTCAACACCGAGCGACATGACATCCTCGAGATGAGTCGCCGATAGCTTTGCGTGCCTGAAAGAGAGTCGAAACGCCGTTCCCCGTGGCGATGGGGGCAACGTTGCCAGCGCACGCATCCCCCAGAGCCCGAGATGCCCCTGCGACGTACCCTGACGCTTCTCCAAGCCTCGTGTGGGCATCCAATGCCTCCTCGCGCCTTGCCCACCTCCAGGGGCTCTCCTTGGACTCTTGCAGGCTCGCCGGGAACCGCCTACGGCCGCAAGGGCCGCAAAAACTTTTCGCCGGGCACGGGGCGCCCTTTCGAAAACTCGGGCCCTCCGGTTTTTGCTTTCCCCCTTGCACCCGCGCGAACCCCGCCGGCATGCGAGCCACAAGGCGCGCCACCGGGGCGGGCCGGGAGCTAAGGAGGACGTTATGGAGGCCATCGACACCAGGGTCAAGAAGGGCATCAGGGTCTACCTCGAGCGCAGAGGCTTCGAAATCTTGGAGGAGGGCTGGGCGCACGGCGGGGACGTCGCCGACTTCATCGCCCGCGACGAGGACGACCTGGTCTTCGTCCACTGCCAGATCACGCAGAACGGCGGCGAGGGATTTCCCGAGGAGGACGCGAATCGCGTGGCGCTCGAACGGCTCGCGGCTGCCTACCTCGCCGAGCACCTGGACTCCGAGGACATCCGGATCAGGTTCGACGTCGTGAGTATGCTCATCGTCGGCGAGAGCCGGGCGCTTCTTCGCCACCACCTCAACGCACTCGGCACGCTCTAAGCGCAGGGCGCCCCTGGGAGCTTCGGCTCCCGGGGGCGCTGTCCATGCAGAATCATGCGCTGACTGAACTACTTCCTTTCGGCGACATCCGGATACGTGTGATAGATGTACTTGTTCGTCCAGACCTCGTCTTCGTAGTCGCCGAATTCAGTCATCTGGCAGTCGTTGTAGAGGTCGTCAGCGACCTCTTGAATCACGTCCTTTAGCTCCAGATTCTCGATGAATTTGTTCGGTATTCCCGAGATGCCGAGGCTCGCTCCCATGATGTTCCCGGTCACGGCACCGGTAGAGTCGCTGTCACCGTTGTGGTTTACGGCAGCTACTAGGGCCGCTTCGAAGTCGTCGGGGTGCTTTATGGCGCAGTAGGCCGCTATCGCGAGCGTCTCCTCAGCCACCCATCCCTCGCCGAGGGAGTGAATCGCGTCAAGGTCGTCGATGTTCTCATGAGCGAATTCAACCGCCCTCTCCATGAGGTTCACGAAGGCGTTCAGGTGCCTTGCATCGGGAAACAAGCCTTTGACGGCGTCTATTGCGGAAATGACGGCTTCTTCGATGCTTGAATCCTCGTGGACAAGGATGTTAATCATGTGCGTAAGCGCAGCTGCCGGTATGTATCCCAGCTCATGCCCGTGAGTGATGGCGGCGACCTCCGCCCCGACCAGGTCCGGGTTCTCAACCTGCCGGCCTTCCGGCGCGAAGTACAGGCCGACCGGGGCGACCCTCATGACGCCACCGCAACCTTTGCTGTCATTTATCGGCTCATCGATGGTCCCTGTCTTCCCGCTGCGCAGCGCAAAAAGACACGTGTTGCCGGGAGCCCGCCTGTCGAACAGCTCGGGGATGTTTACCAGCCAGGAATAGGAGTCTTCCGTGTTGAGCGGATATTGCCTGGTCTGTGTTCGCAGCCAGTCCCCATAGCAAAGCGCCACGTAGGAGGGGTAGCTTCCCATGATGCCTCGCATCATGCCGTGCGTCGTTCCAAGCAGGAGCCCTGTCGCCGTGAAGAGTGCCATCTGCGTGTCGTCGGAAATCTGTGCGACACCGTCTACGAGCTCGTAGCTGGTAATACCGGAGGGTCCGTAGTGCCTGGATACCTCGCGCTCATCGAGAAACTCAACCGGATAGCCGAGCGCATCCCCGGCAGCACCTCCTATGAGGCAGCCCCTGTACTTGTCCAAGTTCTTCATGAGGCCTCCCGATTGCTTTCCTATAGCTGTGAAAGTGCCGAGCCCAGGCGCGCCTGCTTTGCTAACGTCCAAACCCTTTTTCAAAACCGCGCTTGGGACGGAACTTATGTCCCGCCTTGAGCTGCCCTATCATCGAGCTGATTTTCTTGGAATCTTCTGCGGACATCCCTAGCTCCGCGCACCGGAGGAGCACCGTCTCTGGGTCAACTTGCCTCCAGTCGGCTTGATGGTTCATGAGGTCCGCCTTGAAGCGTTCCTCTTCTCGCCACTGCAGTCTGTTGTTGTAACCGGCAGCACATTGCGCGAGAAAGCCAAGTATATGATCGAGCGCCTCCGGTATCTCATCCTTCATGCTCGCATACACGGGCTGCATGTCAGCCCTCATCAGCTCGCCGTTTGCGTTGACGACGACAAAGGTGGGCTTAAATGCAGCCTTGAACCAGCTGCAGTCCTTCTCGGTCCAGGGGACAATGAAGACACGTTCGAGGCCGCTGCTTCTAATCTCGCCATCAATTGTCGGATCTGTGTATACAGCCATGAGATTGCCCGCAGCATTGGAAACGCCTCTGCCCGACCAATTCAGCGAGATGCCGTAACTGGCAAGCTTGTCCTCCGCCTTCTTGAACTCAGTATCCGCTTTCACATCCAGCACGTCTTGCATGGTTTCTTTATCCTGCGTAAGGATGCAACCACCGCCGTTGTCATCGAGCCAAGCTGCACCAGCAGCTATTGCAGCGCTATTGGGGCCAACGGTATCAATGAGAAAATACTCAATGGCATTGTCTTTGTTCATATGCAGCCTCTCAATTTCCAGCTGGCTCACTTGAGCAGACCGAGCTCACCCAGATAGTCGACAAACGAGCTGATTATCTCGTCGGTACGCTTCATGATATCGCCTTCGGTGAAGTCCTCGCGCGTACGGGCAAGCTCCAGCAGCTCCTCGTTGTCGGTGCCCACTTTCTCAATACCCTTGTCGTTCACAAAGCCCTCGTAGTACTTCTTCTTGTCGCTGAAGCGATAGTCAGACGCCCTGATGTTCACGTGCTTCTCGAGCATCGCCTTGTTGCCCAACGCCTCGATGTTCGACGGGTCGCTCAGGGGTGCCGTCTCGGTTCGCTTCTTCGCGTAGATATGCTCGATTTCGAGCGTTGTGTCGAGACTCATGAGCTTCTGCTTAGGATTTTGGAACGCCCACCATACGAGCATCGAGCGCGTGAAGCGCCTCTGGTTCGTGAATGCGTACGCCTTGAATCGCGATCTGATGTCTTCGCGGCCGAAGCGGTATGCAGAAAACTCCACAGGCTTTTGGTCGATGATGTTCTCCATCTGCGGGAAGACGGGCACGCGCAGGGCGTTCACGCCCGGACGCTCTATCGAGTAGGCGTATATGAACCCTGTGATGAGCTGCAGGAAATCGTAGAGCGCCGCCTCGTCGCAGGAACCATCCTCGTCGTGGTTGGCGAGGAACCAGACAGACAGTAGGTATGTCCACATGCCGTTCGGGGCGTAGTTGAGCACGAACAGCTCGCGCAGCACCCTCTCCGAAAACCCCTCCTGGCGGTCTACCTTCTTCCAGAAATCCAGCAGGACCTCTAGATCGGACAGGGATTCTTCGCTCTTGAGCATCTTGTAGGAGTCCTGACCGAAGAAATCGCGCAGTGACTGCGTCGTGGTGCTGTGGATATGCTTGCAAGCGCGACGGTAGTACATGTAACGGGTAAAGAGCTCGTCCATCGGGGTACCCACCGCCGGGTGGAAGATGTCCGTCGCGTTCTCCTCAAGCGCCTTCCAGTGTTCTATAAACTCGTCTTTACGGCCTAGGGAGGAGAAATACTTGTAGAACTGGCTCTTGAAGATGTCCGCATCTGCGAGCGGAAGCCCGCGGTCATTGAGCGTAGAGAAGATGCGCAGCGCCGTATCCTGCGATTCCGCCTCGATGGGCAGCAAAATGACGTTGTTCAGGATGCGCGTGGCGAGCAGGGCGACGTACGACGGCCACTCGCTGGCCATGTCGGTTATCTTCTGCTGGAAGTAGCGGCAGTTGCAGGCATACGAGCTCTTCCATCCTTGCTCGACCACGCCGCTCTTGAGGATTTCCAGGAACTCGCCCTTGTCGTTGTCAGACGCGACCTCAGAGTCGATTTTGAGGCGGTTCATGTCCGGCTCGTCGAACTCGTCCGTCTTCCAGACACAGCGGGCGATGCTCTCGCGCACCTGCTTCGACTGCTTGTCCTTCATGTTCCCGAACTTGTCGTAGAAGGCGCGCAACAAAAGCATGATGGTCGTGAGACGCTGCTGGCCATCGATGATCTCAAGCTGGCTGTCGTCGTTGCGGAACGTGACTATGGGGCCTAGAAAATACTCGTCGGACTCACGCTTGAACTTGTCGCAGTCGTCATCCGGAAACGCGAACGCGAACAGGTCGTCCCAAAGCGTCGCGCATTCGTCCTCTCCCCAGGCGTACGGCCTCTGGTAGTCTGGAATGAGGAAGTCCGCGTGCTTCTCGGTCAGCAGCTCCCTGATGCTCTTCTGGTCTATGTTTAGCTTTGACATGCGATCAACCTTGCCCTCTATCTATTTGCCTTCATCTGCGCCCTCAATTGGAGCGGCAAGGCCCTTCTCAATAATTTCATGTCGTGCGGACGCTAAGTCGCTGTTCAAAAGCGTGATGTATTCACTGCAAACGTCTTGATACATCGCAGTTGTGCCTTCATCTCTATCCTCCAGCTCAACCGTCACATCACCTTCCATGACTTCCGCTAGCAAGGTTTCATACACGGCTTTCAGCCCGTTGATTCCATCTTGACTTGTTAGCGCGACATCTTGTTCCTTTTCGTCAACGGTGAAACGGAGTGCTTCATTGTCGTTATCGAGTCTTACAACTTTGGCTGTAATGACTTTCATCTCATACCTGCCTCATATACGTCTCTACGGTTGTAGAATGCTTCCTTGCTTCCTTCTAAGACTTCAAGGCTCTTCTTAGTCCAGCTGAGCACATTGCTAGAGTCATTGATGTCGACCAGCTCGTCTGTAAACGGATTGCCGATATAGGTTCTGTAAACGCCATTGTCATGCTCTCGATACACCGACAGATACGGGAGCGTCCTAACCGCGAGGTTCGCGTTGTGGGTCGCTAGAACGACGGCCTTTCCCTGTCGCGCTAGTTTTTGTATCCGCTCTCTAATGACGGCATCAACATACGAGTTGCTCATTCCGAGCTCAGCTTCATCGAGTATGTACACATCTGCATCTTTATTCAGCGTGTGACTCAGAAGCAGAATTCCTTCCTCGCCACTTGACGGAGCATATTCGTCGTTACTTTCGTCTAGTGCAATGTATCTGCTGATTCCAATGAATGGAGAGAGGTCCGATATAGCATGTTCATTGCAACGAGCAGCGAAATCTTGTTGCTTTGCGTTCGCCATTGGCCCCATCGCTTCATCGCGTAGCTCTTCGAGGGCAATCTTCCACGTCCTTAGGTCGCGAATGCCTTTCTCGAACTCTTTCGTTTTAGATTCTTTTGAAAGGTATCTGTACCGCGTTACGATATAGGCATCGCCCTTGTCGCCTAAGTCGCCTAAATACTCTCTTCCAAATTCATGATTCGGATTGATTGGTGCGAGTGCGTTTATCAGCTTTTCAGCGGTTTCTTTGAGCTCTATTCGCGCTTTGACGAAAGCGAGAAAGCCCGTCGACCCCGGCTTGGATTTTGTCTCGGACTTGGCATCAATCTCGTTCTTAATCTTTGCCAAAGCAATATTAGCCAGTTCTATGCTTCGATATTCAATGAAATGCTCTTTCGATTGATGATGGATACTTCTACCCAATTTTTCCAGCAAAGCAAGAAGGGTGTCGGCGTCTTGCTTTTCGAGATAGCTACCATATCCGTTGTCACGGTATGCAGCAACAAAGCTCGACACCGCCTTGTTCGCCTTTTGATCTGTCGTAAATGCACTGTCGGATAGCTCGTCGAGGTTTTGAGCGTTGGATAACTCAAACCTGTCTTTGTTGTTATTGTTTCCGCGCGTGCTCCACCAAGTCACGTACGCACTTAGGGAGGTCGGCGTCGCATCTGACCAGTTCAGGATCTTTGAAATCTCATCCGATCCGTTAGTTCTTCCGAAGCGAGACGGCTCTCGGACGAGATCTTCAGTCGATAGCAGCGTATTGAAACCTTCATGCTTCTCATTCCCGTAATAGCTACAGCATGTCCTGCCCTCTGACAACAGCACTTTCTCAATCGACTTCAATATCTCTGTCTTGCCAGTGCCTTTCTGACCGAACATCACATTGATGTCTTCCCTTAGGGTCAGACTTACGTCAACGCCGGCATGAGGATGAGCGATAACGTTAAAGGTTCCACGCTTTCCAAGGAGAGTTTCGATGGTTTTGCCATCCCGCTTGGCAAGCAGGCAGAACTGCTCAAACGAGCTCACGGGGAGCCTTAAATCCGGAAGCTCGCAGTTGGGATACTTATTCCAATCCTGTACGTCGCTTCCAAGCATCATGTTGAAGCCGTGGTTAGTCCAGATGCCGACTGTGACCAGGCTTCTGGGCTCATAGAAGAGTCGCCACTTTTCCTCTTCGCCGATGAGAGTTTCCATCTCGCTCATGTCTTCTGGAGAAATATGGGGGCTCTTATCGTGGGCATGAGATATGAAAATCGCGCCGATGTCTCGAAAGTGGCTAAACACCTCGCCCACGTTTACCAGCACTTTGTCGGGAGACATGCTTCCAGTAAGCTGCTGCAATGCCGTATTGAATTGATCCTTCTTTGATGGGCCCGTTATGACCAGCATGTGCCAGTGGGACTTGTCTCTACTGCCGCAAACATCAAGTTCAACACCAGGCCAGAGCTTCTCCTCTTCGCCGAGTTCTTTATTGAAGCGGTTGAATTGCTCTAAGTCGAACGTGTTGTGATTTGTAATAGCGACGATATCGACTTGTGCATCATCGACAGCCTTTTTGAAATCTTCTGGGCAAACATTGCGATTGGGAGAATCACCTTGCTTGCACTTCTTAGTATGGCAGTGTAAGTCTATTTTCACAGCTTCCCTCCGAACGTTTGCTCGACGAATTCGGCGAGCTTGCCTTCCTTGGCGAGTTCGGCTGAGTCGGCCTTCACGAAGTTCGTGTCGCAGTCGCCGCCCACCTCGCCGTTCGCGCCAAGGATGTAGTTCGTCGCTATCTGGTAGATGATCTCGGTCGGCGCGATGCCGAATACCTGCTCCTCGAGGATGTGGTTAAGCCTTGCACGGTCATCCGGGAAAAGCTCGCGCATCCTAACGTTGTTGAACAGGCGCTTTATGATTTCGGTGATGTAGAGGCCGCTCTTCATGTAGAGGTCGGCGAAGGTGTGATCCGGGTCGTCGAAGCACCCTGGGTTCTCCTGCTCGAACAGGTCGACCATCTTCACGACCACGCTTCGTGGCGTGAAGATTTGGTTGGTCTTCTGCGGCGGCACGTAGTCGAAGATGTCCTCGTCCTGGCTGTCGTCGAAGTAGTTGGCGAGCTTGCCGCGCAGGCCGATGAACTCGTGCACCGAGTCGTCGAAGACCACGGGGTCGAAGAGCTGCCCCTCGAAGTGGACCGTCTCGCCTCTCTCGGGGTCGGTGACGTCTCCGCCGTCGCGCAACAGGCGGAACTGCCCCACGGTCACGCCCGTGACCTCCAGGAACACGTCAGCGGGGATGATCTGGTCGAATCTCGCGAGGGTCGTGCCCGCGTCGCCGTAGGCCATCAGGAACGAGGGGATCGTGCGGGAGAAGCCGCGCAGGTGGTCGCGGATGCTGCCCTCGATGGTCTGCTTCTTGCTCTCCCTCTTGGCGGTCTCCACCTCGCGAACCACGGTCTCGCCGGCGCTCTTCACCAGCTCGTCGCGTGAGCCCTTGAGGCTCTCCACGAGGCTCTGGCGTGCGCCCTCAATCTGCTCGTCGCAGGCGCGGTTGATCTCGTCGGCCTCCTCCTGCGTCTGCGCGAGGTCGAGCTGGCTTGCGCGGTCCTTCTCGATGCGGTTCCTCTCGATGGTGAAGTTGCCCACCTCGCGGTTGAGCCTGATGTCCACGTCCGCCTTGATGCGACGCTCCACTCTCTTCTGCTGCGAGGAGCGGAACTCGTCGCCGTACTTCTGGTTCGCCGCCTCCACGAGTGGCTTTGCAATGCTCTCGCCGAACATGGTCTGCAGGTTGTCGAGGAACACGTCGTCGGGGTCTCCGCCCTCGTCGACGGTTATGGAGTCGATGGCGTCGTCGAGCTCGTCCGCGATGGAGCCGTAGACCTTCTCGCCGAACATCCCCTCGGCAAGGCCTATCACCCGTTCCTGCGGGATGTCGATCTCGCCGTTCTCGTCGAGGTCGAGCTCGTCAGCCGTGTCCTCGCGCACGCCGAGCTCCTTGCTGGGAGCCTTGAAGGGCTCGAGCCTCTGCAGCACGTCGAGCACCTCGGCGGGCGCACGGAAGACGTTCGCGATGTTCTGGAAGAGGAAGTCGCTCATGAAGCCGCGACGCACCACCTCGCGCGAGCGGATCCTGCGCGGGATGGAGAGAACGCGCTCGGCGTCGAGCTCCACCATCTCGCCGTTCTCGTCCTCGCCGATGACTGGGAAGAAGTTGAGCAGCGTCCGCACGCGCTGCTTGCGGTCGTCTGCGGTGCCGCCGCCAGAGGCGGTGTCGGTGTAGAGATCGTTGGCGAACTCCTCGAAGATGGTGAGGGTGCGGGCTGGGTCGAAGTCGAAGACGTAGGCGTTCTCCTTGCGCAGGAACTTCCCGCTCCTTTTGAACAGGCACGGGTTCTGCGCGCGGAAGGCAGCCTGCATGTAGAGCGAGGGGCTCTTCATGTTGGAGAGCATGAGCACCGCCGTCCACTCGGGAACGGTGACGCCGGTGGTGAGCTGGCCGACCGAGAGCGTGATGGTGCGGTCGTGCTCGGCTATGGCCTCGCGCACCTTGTCGAAGGCCTGCGCGCTCGCCTCGCCGTCGTCGAGCTTGCCGTCGCCGGCGGCGAGCACGATCTCGTAGTCCTTGAACACGGGGTGCTGCCTCAGCTTCTTCGCGAGCGCCTTGGCGGAGTCCACGCGGTTGAGCATCCAGAACGTGTGGCGCAGCTCGTCTCTGAGCTCGGGGGTGGAGAACGGGAACTTCCTCTGCGTGGTGAGCGCGTCCAGGAAGCGGTCCACGTCCTCGTTGTGCAAGAAGTAGCCGTTCTCGTTGGTGGCGAAGAACTCGTTCAGGTCGAAGGCATACTCTACGGTCTCGCCGTCTATGGTCATGCCGCGGCTGACCTCGTCGGCCACGATGTCGGACATCTGGTAGGTGAACATGTTGAGGCGCGGCAGGTCCGCGTAGGGGTTCGGAAGCTCCGGGTCGTTCCAGTCCCTCTTGGCCTTCTGCTCGTCGGCGTAGGTCCAGTTGAAGATGGCCTCCTCGGGGAACTTCTCGTTGGCGATGGCCTTGAAGGGCGTGCCCGAGAGGTGCAGCGTGAACGTGCGCTTGATGTGGTCGAAGGCCACGTCGGTCTTGAAGGTGTCCACGCCCTCATGCGCCTCGTCGATAATGAGGACGTCCCACTCGAGGTTGGCCACGTGCTCGAGCTTGTCGTACTTACCGCCGAAGTCGATGGCGCCCTTCAGGTCCTGCAGGCTCACGAACTCGATGAAGCCCTTGGGGCCGCCCTTCTGGAGGCCGTCCAGGTACTGCTCGCGGGTGAGGCAGTACTTCCTGCCCTGGAGCGCGGGGGCCGAGCTGATGAACACGAGCCCGGAGTCGCGCCCCACGAACTTCTCGTAGTCGTCGTACCAGGAGTTGGCGATGGCGGGGCGGTTGGTGACGATGAGGACCTTCTGCGCGCCGACGCGCTTGCAGAAGTCGTAGGAGGTGAGGGTCTTGCCGAAGCGTGGCTTGGCGTTCCAGAGGAACTCGCCGCCCTCGTGGCTGCGCGCGTAGCTCGCGGTCTCCTCGGAGGCGCGCCCCTGCTCGTCGCGCAGGCGGTACTCGATGGTCGCGTGCGCGTCTGCGACGACGCCGTGGTTCTCGCGGAACTCGTAGAAGCGCATGTGGGCTGGGTCTGGCTCGATCTCGAACCACTCGGTGCCTGGCTTGTCCTTAATGTCGAGCTTGCGCAGGTAGCTGTGGAAGTCCGTGTCGTGGAAGGTCTCGCCCGTGTCCTCGTAGGTTGCGTTGCCGTGCCACTCGAGCTTGTACACCACGTCTATCGTGTGCGCCTGCTGCTCGAGGCGGTCCTTGACTTTCTGCTCCGTGTAGCCGATCTTGGTCCAGCCGTCGTGGCGGGCAATCTCGGGCGTGGTGTAGGCGTATATCTGCGGCAGCGCCGGACGTGAGGTTTTGACGAGGTTGCTGATGTCGGTGAAGGCCATGGCTAGTCCATCTCCTTCACGTGGGACTCGATGAAGTCGACTTCATCGTTGGAGAGGCCGTACTTTGCGTAAAGCTGCTGGTCGATTTCGGAGACGGACCTCGACCAGTCGATGTCAGAGGCGGTGGTGAAGTCTTGAAGGGGAATGAACTTCCACTTCTCGGGCGGGTTGTCCTGCGTGATTTTGAGAATGCCAAGCAATGCGCGCGTGAACTTTGACTTCACGTACTTTAGGATAGCTTCAGCCTCTTCTCGGGTGTCCACAGCACCTATTCCAATGAAGGACTGTGTATAGCCGATTAGCGGCTCGCCGATTAGCGGCGTAGATAGTACTTCTCCTAGAGCGCCAGAACCGTTTGACTTGGGCAATACGACCTTAAATTGCTCAAGATTTCCATTATCCTCAATATATTTGCGTTCAATCCATTTATAGATACGTTTATTACCAGGTTGACTTAGTCCAAGTATGCGAATGGAATCTTCTGTTTGTTGGACATCTGAAAATACGGCAAGTTTATTGAATGAGCTTGTAACAATACGCCGCTCGCGGCCATCGCTACTGATGATTTTGGCTGCCTCGGGATAATCTTGGTAGAGCTCGCCGAGGTTAAAACGTTCTTGTAGATACATCAAGTCTGTGATGCAGCCATTATGTAAATCTGAAACGACCTTCTGGCGTATGGAACGCAGCTCCTCAAAGGGGGTGAAGACCTCTATGGGGCCAGACTCTCTATTGGCGTTGCGAAGAGTGACGACTACCCCTCCTTTGATATCGGTATTTGGAAAAACGGTTGAGCTAACCTGCTCGTACTTAAGAACCTCAAGATGCGGGTCAGAAAGCATCTTGGTATTCCACTCTTTGGGCGTCTTGCCGGCATTAAAGAGGAAGCGACCTGGGGTAATGAGCTCTACTCGGTCGGCAAGCTTGTAGCACTCGTCCATAAAGTAGTTGTAAATTGGTTTATCGCTGGTGCCCTGAACCTCCTCCTGGTACGGAGGGTTGCCGATTACCGCATAGAACTTCTTATTCATGGGGCGTGCCTTGCCTTTCATTTCCTGGAACTCGAGGGGCTCGTTTTCCCGCCAGTCATATATGACGCAGAGGGGCACCGTCTCGCCGGACTCCTCTTCCCTTTCTTCTTCAACTGCATCGTCGAAGGGCGATTCGTCCAGGAGGTCGAACAGCGTGGGCTGCAGGGGCTCCGGCACGGGCTCCTCATATCCGAAGAGCACCGACTGCACGACGGCGTCCATCTTGTTGGTGGGCACCGCGCAGGTGAAGCCGTTCATCTGCCAGATGTTCCACGAAACTATCCATGCGGCCTGGTCCAGCTCCTCGTCGGACATGCCCGCGCCCCAGCGCTCGCGCAGGTGCTCGCAGAACGTCTCGAACACGTTGATGCGAGCGAGGAGCAGGTTGTCGCCCTGGTACTCGAAGCCGTAGGAGGCCTTGAGTGCTGCGAGCCCCCAACGCACCCACTCGCGGCGCGACTTGGTCTTTTCGCTCACGACGCGCAGCTTCCGGTCGAGGAAACCGATGCGCTCTGCCACGGGGAGGGCGTCTCCCGTGACGGTGTCGTAGCGCGAGCACACGAATGGCGCCTCGCCGCAGGTTATCTCCAGGCGCGGGCTCTCGACGTAGGCGTGCCAGCCGCATCCCTTCCTCCTGGGGAAGACGACCGGCTCAGGGCTGGTGCGCCACGCGGTGCCGTCCTCCACGTTGAAGGCGTCCCGCATGCCGAGCCATGCGCCGTCGAGGTCGTTGTTCATGCGGTTCACCAGCCACGACGGAGTGAACACCTCGGCGCGCGTCCTGGTGCGCTGCGACTGGTGCTCCTGCTCCTTGGCGATGCGGGGCTTGATGACGCCGGAGGAGAGGCCGGTGATCTTCTCGACGGTGATCTCGTCGTCCCCCATGTAGCCGTCGCCGAGAGCCTCGTACTCATTGTCGGCCCAGATGATGTTGCGGCCGGTGGTGCGGTCGCTGAGGAGGATCTCCAGGACGCGTGTCGGATAGCGCGAGTCGAAGCTCTCGATGAAACCAGAGCCAGCAGTATGTAGCTCGTCTAGCGCCACTGGCTACTGTCCCTTCTTCGTAAGCTCTTCGATCATGCACATGCGGATGAAGGCGCTGAAGCTGATTCCCTTGAGGGCGGCTGCCTCCTTGCCCGCGTTGCGCAGGTTCTTCGGAATCCTGATCGTAATGGCGGCCATGTCGCCGCCCACGAGGAACTCCTGCTTCTCGGTGTCCGTTGCCCCGTTTTCGACGAGGTCTGAGTACTTCATCGTCCGGTCTCCGTATGAGTCGGAATGCAATACATTTGCAAGATATCTTATCACTGGCATGCGACAGCAATTACAAGCTGTCGGCCAAATACAGCACAATATTGTGCTGTTTCATGGTACAATCCAAACGGTAACAAGCTTCCTATGTTGTACGCACAAGGCGCACGCATAGGGCTTGGGTCGGTGGCGGCAATAAACCCTTCGTCAGCGTATGCGTTGCCGTGGGGCCGTCTTGCGACCGAGCGTCGCGGCCCTCCAGCCGATGACGCTGCGGGGGATGCCCCGCGCCCCTGGGAGGCAGGCGCCCTCCGAGCACCTGCCCTGAAGATGAGGAACGACGATGGGCGGACGCTGCGAGCGTGTATACGTGAGGCTCACGCCCGGCGAGAAGGATCGGGCGCTCGACCTCGCATCGCGAAACGGCCTCACCGTCTCCCAGCTTGTCCGCGTGCTCATCCAGCTGCCTGCCGACTATGCGTCGGAAGGCGCCCGCACTGCCGTGGTGCTTGACCGCACTACTGCCGGCGGGCTCGAGCGCGAGATGCGCCGCTGGGGCAACCACTACAACCAGGCCGTGCACGCGCTCAACACCATCGCGCTGTTCGCCAGCCGCGGCGGCAGCAACATCGACTACTTCGTCGAGCAGCTCGAGTGCGCCAACCGCAATCTCGAGGACGTGAAATCCGGCGAGCGCGGCATAGAGGGAAAGCTGCGGCAGCTCGAGGGAACGACGTTGGTAGATGGTCGCTGATGCCGATAGTGAAGGCGATATCGGGACACACCAACTGCCAGAAGGTGAAGACGTACCTGGAGAAGCGCAACCGCGCTCTGGCACGCGACTTCTTCAACCTGTCGTGGGACGAGCGCGAGATGCAGGGCTACGACGAGGCTATGAAGGATGCCGTGGAATGGGCCGACGAGATGGACGCCACACGAGTCCGATGCGGCAACGACGAACCGTATGAGGGTAGGCGCGCCCGCACCTACAAGCACTTCATCATCTCGCCAGACCCCGATGACCATATCGACCTTCCCGTCCTGCGCGAGCTGGCGGGGGCATGGGCCATGAGGTTCTTCGGCGACTACCAAGTGGCCATCGTGTACCACGACGACAACCAGAACCAGATCCCGCACGCTCACCTGGTCGTGAACTGCACCAACCTGGTCACCGGCAACCGGCTGCACACCGACAACCCTTTCGAGCTGAACCGCGCCCTTCAGGACATGGCGCGTGATAGGGGCTTGAACGGGCTTTCCAACGTGATGGAACACGACGAGGGGCTGTCGCGCCTCGCGGCAAAGGATGAGCCGGAAAAGACCGCCAGGACGATGCAGCCGACGTACATGAGCCGCCCAGAACGCGAGCTCGTGGGCAAGCGGCGCATACTCCTGGGTTGCGGACATCCGAAGCCGCGTATCCGTGGCTAAGGGCCTTGCGCGCAACGAGGGCGAGTTCCGCGGCATCCTGGACATGCTGGGCGTGACGGTGGCGGACAACTCGTCGAAGGCCACCAACCGCGATTGGATCTACTCGCTTTCCGACGACCCCAAGTGCAAGGTGACCGGAGGGCGCCTTGGCTACCTCTACAGCCGCCGCTCGCTTGAGAACGGATTCAAGAACATGGCCGCCTACCACCCCGACGCCTCATCTTCACGGGCGATTCTGAAGGCCGCAAAAGACGCTGTAATCCTGAACGACCTTGCTGAGCTCGACCGCATGGCCAAGGCATTGGAAACGTGCTCCCGCTTCGGAATCCGCAGCATTTCCGAATGCGACGCCAGGATCAAGATGGTCGAGAAACGCATCGAGGGCGGCAACGGCAGCGAGGCCGAGCGCAAGTCGCTCGAGGCTCTGCGCGAGGCGCGCGACTTCACTGCGGCCAACGGGCTGCTCCCCAGGACTACAGCCAAGTCGAAGAACGTAAAGACGAAAGCCGACGCCTCGCACGGTGCCGGAAAGAAAAAGACCGTCGAGAAACACAAGCACACCCGTCGCGAATCACAGCGCAGCAACCGCGAGAAGGGAGAGCGCTGATGGAGATCCGCATCCGGTACAGGAACAACCGCGTCGACGTCTTCGACACCGACACCTTCACGAAGTCGGAGCCCTTCGGCAACGCGAACATGCTCACTGACTTCGAGGTTCTGTTCGACCAACTCGGCAAGACTGGAATATGGTTGGCTGCCCACAGTTACGACGCGAGCCAGTCATACCGCAGCGACACCCCGGGCGACGAGATCCCCGTGGCGCATCGCAAGAAAGGCTGGCGCTTCCTGCTCGCCGAGAGCGAAGAGGTCGCTGACATCGAGACCGTGAGCATCGGCAACGATATCGCCCTGCAGCGGATTTGCGGCGAGCTCGTGGATATGTTGCGGCTCGACGAGACAGCTTCCGCATGGATCAGCAACAGCGACGACCTCTCCGCCGTCGACAAGACAGTGGCGCTGTTCGAGGCGCTCATGCGGACGGCTCCCGCAGGGTCCGCACCCGAAGACATCTCCCGCATGTGCGGCTGCAGCCTTGCGCTGGTGAACACCTTGCAGGCGATGGGAATCGCACCAGGAGAGGACGAGGAAAGCGAAGAGGAAGACGAATACGACAGCTGGATGGAGGGACTGGACCATGAAGACGTTGATTAAGCTGACCGGCGCATTCGTGCGCTTTCTGGTTCGTGCGGCATTTCGTTTCATGTAGGAGGAGACAATGAACAAGATGATGAATCTGGCGAAGAGCCATTGGAAGCAAATGCTGGCAGTGCTCGCCGTCGTTGTTGCGCTGCTTTTGCTGCTGGTGTTTGCGCAGTGCAATGCCAGCAACGATGCCAGTGCGGGGACGCAGATTACCGAAAGCGCCGTCGAGACAAGTAGCAGTGAGCAACCGGTAGTCCCCGAAGACGAATCGGGCACTGCGGCGAGCGTCTCGAGCATGACCCCTGAAGATTCTTCAGACCCTCAAACTGATGAATCGGATTCGGGTGCCGTATCGACAACCGATTCCGAATTGAACACATCCGAAGCGCCCGCCGCGAGCACGACAAGCTCTGTCGCTGCTGCAGCACCAAGCAGCGAGAGTAGTTCTCCCGCAGCGTCATCTAGCGAATCCGTACCGACACATGAGATGCGCTGGGTGGATGGCACCGAGCAGGTATGGGTCGTCGACTCGGAAGCCTGGGGCGAACAAGTTCCAATCTACGATTCCCAGGAGCTCTCGATTTGCAACATATGCGGAGCCGACATCACGGGTCGCACCGCCGAACACGGAAAAGCCCATATGCTGGCAGGCGAATGGTCAGGGCACCACAGCGAAGTCCATCAAATACTTGTCGGCTACGACGAGATCGAACATGCCGAGCAGGGCCACTACGAAACAGTTGTGACAGGCGGGCACTGGGAGTAAAGGCCTTCCCAATAACGACCGTTTCCGGGAAGCTGGCGCCCCACCCCGCCGATGCATTGGCAGAGCGCGAAAAGCGTTCCCAAAACCTTCCCAATGTCAAGTTCCCAGAAACTCGGGGCAAGACCGTTTTCGGAAAACAGCCAAACGTAAATCATTTTCGGAAAACAGCCAAACGTAAATCATCATCGAAAAGAGTGGAGCTGATGACGCCAGAGGAAGCATTTCTGAACCTTGATCCAGTCCTCGAATCCGTAGGTTCGAGATTCAAGTGGAGTCGGAAGATGAATTGTCGCAACTGCCAGCAACGGAAAGCCCTACCGAAATCATAAACGGCTATCTCACTGCGCTGGAAGCCGCACAGTACCTTAGGGTGTCGCGCAATACGGTCTACAAGAAGATCAAGGACGGGGTCATTCCCGTTGTCAGAGTCGGCCGGTCAATCAGAATCAATCGCACCGACATGGACAACGCACTTCGTAAGCATCGACTGTAGGAGCCCGAAATGAAGATTGGATACGCTCGCGTTAGCATTGAAGAGCAACGGCTCGACCGCCAGGAGGATGCGCTGAAGGCTGCCGGCTGCGAGAGGATGTTTCTCGAGAAGGCGTCCGGTGCAAAGGAAGACTGACCAGAACTTGCAAAGATGCTTTCGATGCTTCGCGAAGGAGATCAAGTCGCGGTCGTGAAACCCAATCGCATTTCGCGCTCTACCAAGCACCTCATAGAGCTTTCGCATCAATTTGACGAAATGGGGGTCGACTTCGTTTCCCTCGGGGACGCCATTGACACCACAACGCCCATGGGGAGATTTTTCTTCCGGATCATGGCGTCCATCACCGAGCTGGAACGCGACATGATCGCCGAACGCACTAAAGACGGGCTTAAGGCTGCCCGTTCACGCGGACACCGTGGAGGGCGCCAAAGGTCGACCCAGGAGCACTTGAGCGAGCCATAAAGATGCACGAATCAGGTCAGCTCACTATCAAAGAGGTCGAGGAGACAACCGGCGTCAGCAAGATCGTGTTCTACCGAGCTTTATGAACTGCACTGACTCAAGGCATATTCAGTGCGTCGGGTTTCTTAGCTGTTTGCGTTCTCGAGCGTCCAGTACTTTCGCAATAAAGCCTGATTGACGACGTCCATGATGGAGCCACTGAAATCGCGTTTCTTTAAGCCAACCTGCTCCAGGAATTCCTTGTTACCTTTGAACGCCTTACGAATGAGCTTTCTATCCGCATCGCTCAGGTCAATCTTGAAGAGCAGGTTGCACAGGGAAATGATCAGAGGCCTCGTTTTCTGCTCGACTTCAACAGTGCCATGACTAATAAGCTCGTCGAGATCCGATTCTGAGTACTTCGGCTGGAGCCCCAAAATTGGGTTCACGAGTAGCTGGATGGATGCGTTCATAAGGTTTACGTAGGAGCCGAGCTCGTACTGCTGCCCCTCACTCATCGAACCGTAATCAAGGCCGAAGGATACAATCCTTTCCGCCGCATCATCGATTCTGAAAGCTTCGTCATCAATACGGCGGATTCGCTCGTTCAGCTCTACGATAGCCAGCTCATACGACTTCGTATCGCGTTTACTAATCAGCGTGAAAATATCCTCGAGCCTGCTCTTATCCTTCTTTCCCTTTATCAGAAGAGCGCCGCTTCCCAGCAGCGCTACTCCCGCAATCGCCCATCCAACTGGGCCGGACAATGCGAGAAGAGCTTCGCCGGCAGCCATTCCGCCCCCTCCAGCCGCCAATGCTCCGCCACCGAGCCAGGCGAGGGCAGCGTTCGTCGCTGCTGCTCCGCTGAGCGCCGATATTGCAGTACCGGTAGATGCAACACCAAAGGTCGTTGCGACGCCCATCGCCGCGGTTGGGCCGAGGGCTGCCACAGCAACGCCAGCACCAGCGCCCGCAGCGCCCTTTCCTGCGTTCTTCGCCTGAGCCGTGGCGTAGTCGGACTCGATTTTTTCAGCCTGTTGCTTCCATTCCAAGCGGATCTTCTTCGCCCGTTCGAATTCCATCCTCTTCTCTTCTGGAACGTTTCTGATCAAGTCGAAGCGATCCTGCATAACCCCTAGAGACTCGTACAAATGGCCAGAATGGTCTCCAAGCTCTTCAATCCTCTCGTTTGTTCGATCGAGGGCTTCTTCGGCAAGCTTTCGAGCTTTTTCGAGCTTTGTCTCTTTCTTGCTCACTTTCTACCTCCGGCAAAATATTCGTCGATGTCGGTTTTCGTCTTAAGAAGCTTGTCTCGATCGACTTTTCGCATTTCGGCGAGCTGCACAGACTTCTCAAAAGCTTCGATGTACATATCACTGCACCTGAAGTCGTCCACAAAGCATACGAGGCGTTCGTCATCATAGACCTGGGCAAGTCGATGGAGGCCGGATAGGTAATCTTCGACAATCGTCTGCTCCCTCTGAGCAAAGAGAGCTGACTGTCGGGCGCTGTTAATCTCGAAGGCCCTCTTGGTTTCGCCGTAGAGGGATATGGAGAAGCGGCCTACGCCCGCGATGTTAAGGCGCATGACGAATTCTGCCGCGTTGAAAGTGCCGGCGCCTGCAGCAATGCCCCTCGCAATGGCATCGCCGACGTCCAGCATGCAAAACGTGCCATGGGCAACGGTGAGCATTCGTTTGATTGTTGGATTCGAGAACGGTTCGCAGGCACTCCACATCCCCTGGAAGGAGCGGTCTTGTCTGTTTGACTTCTTCAGGTACCGGACCAGCCGTCTCACCGCGTAAAGCAGCCTGACAACGGCTTCGTTAAATAAGACGGGAATTGCCTGGACGGCCTGGAAGCGCAGATCGAACCCTTGTTTGTACACGTTCAGCGCTAGTTCACTCAGGTTCTTATCAAAGTCGGTGACGTCGATCCCCAACTGGCGCCTTATCGCGACAATATCACTCGTCCATGCCCAGAATGGAGAGGGGACGCCCATGCCTCGACCTTTGCTGCCAGACGACCCCGACATGTCGGATATCAGATGTCCGAACCAGTTGAAGAATCCACAGAAAAGCTTAGCGGGTGCGTTGTTTCCACGCAGCTCGAACCCCCCGTCAGCATCCTGAAGCGCAACAAGCTCCCCATCGGTAACGAAATGGGACTGGTTGGTGAACTGGTCTAGTATTGAGAAGAATAGGCCGAACAGCGTTGGGTTGTGGCCGAGGGACTTGAAGTGGTGATTCTCAGGCGTCAGATCGCATATTTCGCTTGCAATGCCCCTGCCTGTTTGGTCGTAGGGAATCTTGAATTTCTTCTCTAAGTAACGAATGGCGGAAGCCGTGTCTTTCCCATCCCAGCCGCAAAGTTTAGCGAAATCAGTTACCCGATCTTCGAACCAACCATCGGTCATTTCGCCCAGCTTCGTTTCGCCAGGTTTTCCGACCAGGAAGATGTCCATCAGCCCGCAAAGCGCGCCTGCGCTAGCAGCAAGCGCATAATCCAGCTTGTCGCAGTCGGGCTTCAGACTATCTACGGTCTGAATGGTTTCGGATAGCTGAACCAATTCGCCATCCGCGTGGAGTATCGCACTGTCAAGAGACGATGCAAACTCGAAACCGTCCTTGTCTATTCCAATGGCGAGCACAATCTGTCGAGTGTTCTCAGATTGTTTGCTGGATACCGCCCCTGTCATTTGAACCAGTCTCCGAAGAAGCCCAGATCCGGATTGCCGATTTCACCAACCACGGACACTCTGTCCAATAGGCTGTTTCGCATGGTGCAGCTCGTCTCAGGCAGCAAGGTGCATGCATGGCATGCGGCATAATTCAATGCATCGTAGCCTTGGTCCTTGGATTGGCTGCATATCGGGTCGGAAGAGCACCATGAGGCAGCGTTCAGCATGTTCTCGAACGTAAGCTGCAGATTGTTCGGCCTGCCCTGCCTCACAAGCCCGCCGAGGCTGCCATCCGAATCAGGGGAGGAGGTATACAGGAGGATTCCTGCCATATTTCGATCGTCTCCCGGCTTCGAAGCGTAGATCTTCTCGCGTATTGAGGCGCTCGAGTACCCGCAGTCAAACGTGAGTTGCCGGATCAGCAGGTGCGATAGTGTGTGCAGGAGCACGTAGCGAGGCGAGAAGCTAGGGCACTTTATGTTGCTCTTCTTCAGATGTCTCTCCATGGAATCGTAGCGATTTCCAACGCGTGCGACCCATTCGTCAACAGCATCTGTGTTCAGCGTGAGGAAGAAACCCTCTCCGAGAAGCTCCATCGCTGGGAGCCAATCATCGGACGTCGTCGAAGGCGTGAAAGCCTTCGCTGCACGCTTTTCGTACTGCTCTTCCGTTTCACCGGGAATTTCGACCGCCTCAGGCGTGACCCTTCGGAACCCGCGAAGGACCATCACTTCTCTCAGTCGCTTCACGAGCACCACATCGTCAATGTAGTCGCTCAAGGATTCGGGCGGTCCAACGTGGATGGTCTTGAACGCTCTATCGTCCTTGTCAGGCGAAGTGAGTGCAGCATACTCGTCCTCGACAAGGCTCTTTTCGGTGATATCTACGCCTGCGGCGCATTTGTTGAACTCATCCACAAGCGACGAGGGCCCATATTGGCCGGAAAGACCCTCTTTGTCCAGCAGGTTCTTACAGTATGTCAGCTTCGTGGCGTCGTCGATCATCGACCACATCAGCGACGTCGTATCCCAGTTGCGGCTGGCGCAATCGGCCAATGGTCCGAGATCGAATGCTGGTATGGTGAGCGCGCCGATCGTCATCGGGAAGTAGACGCTTGAGGATCCCTTTTGCAAAGTTCGAACCTGCATGTCACATTCTCGAGAATCGTCCTTATGCCGCCCCAGCCACGGCCTGCGGCCATGACATTTGAACCCCTTCAGAGCGTCAGCGCCGATTGATCCCGCCATGCTCTTCTGGGCACCGCATTCTCTGCATTTGATGATGATGCCCTCGAGTCCGCCTTTGGCTTGGTCGAATGTAATCTCAAGTGCCCTGCCGTCGCATTCCTTTCCAGTGTCACGATGGACCCACCACCGATACGGGAAGTCCTCTATGTGGCCGTTCCCGCAAGCGACGATGAACGTCGATGGGACAAGCCTGTTGTTCTCCTTGCAGTTTCCGCAGTAGCCCTTCTTTCTTCCCTCCAGCGCCCATGCCGGTGCCAACCTATGACAGTTCGGGCAGTAGTACCACTCGGGAAAGCGGAAGGACTTGATAACGTCCTTTCCGGTATGTGGGTCGTCGGAGGCAAGCGGCTCGCGGAAGTACTTTACGCCCAGCAGGCGTTCGAGCCTCTCCTCGTGCAAGACATGTTTGTCGTACTCCCACATCGACGCATCTGCGACGATGACTGAATAATCGGGCATGTCGACCAGAGCACCAGGGCCGAAGGTGGTGATAAGCTGGGTTCGGCGGAGCTGCCCGATCTTCTTTGAGCTTTCCCCGGGTATTCTCATTATCGCTCACCCCACAGGCACACATTCGACTTCACTTCCACGTTGCGCATGCTCTCCATTGCGCTAAACAGGTCTTCTGACGTTTCGCTCTTGAAGAGTGATGGCGCCTTCGTCCTGCCCCAGGTCTTGTACTTGAGATCTGGGGTACACCTGTCTTCCCATTCCTTGCTGATGATTTCCAGTTCTTCGGCAACCGAATCAGCCTCTTCGGGGTCGACCCTAGAAACGTAATCGATGAGGTAATCCTTGATAGTTTGGACTCCGTTTTTCGAGTCGCGGTACATGCCGGCGTCGTCGTTTGATGCTAGGCCTTTCACCAAATATCGGCACAGCATCACATACACCGTGTGCAGAGCCTTATCGCGGGCTCTATCCGAAAACGGTGTCAAGCTTGAGGATTCGACATAGCGGTAGAGCGCGGAGTGGTATTTCAGGAACTGCTCGTAGTGGGATCGGTCTCTCGACCTCATCTGGTTGTAGTTCACGACGACGAGGCCGGGGCTGGCACGTCCAACGCGGCTTGTCGCCTGGATGTACTCCGCATTTGTCTTCGGCTGGCATGCGACGACCATCAAGCCCAGCCTTCCAACGTCAACACCGACAGAAATCATGTTCGTTGCGAGGACGAAATCGAGCGTATCCGCAGGATTGCTCCTGTTGAATTTGCGCTCGATTCTTGCAATGGATTCGGTGATAGCATGGTCGCTCTTGCGGCTGGTGAGCTCCATGATGTAGTTATATGGTTTCGACCCGTCGACGCCAGGGTAGTCGTTCTTGAACTTTGAGTTGGCGAGGAACGAAAAACGCCGCTGCACGCTGTCGATGACCGTTGTTGAAGCACCGCCGAGTTCCCTGAGCGTGTTGAAGTAGCCAACCAGTGTCCAGTAGTTGTCCACCACATCCTCGTTGTATCCCGCCGCTTCCAAGTACCGGGTCGCAAACAAGAGGGAGGCGTTGATTCTCACGAGAGTGTTCGTGGGTGTCATCCCGGCGCCCATGATTCCGACGTAGAGGCGGGCGGGGCGGTCATCCTCCGATGCGAGCTTTGCGAAGAACGAGTCGTTGATACTAAGTCCCTGCGGGGGAAATTGCTCGTACCCTTCACAATAGAGCGATTTGATTTGGCTATTGGCGTTCCTGATTGTCGCCGTCGAACCTATGACCTTCGGTCGAATCCCCTCTCGTTCGCAAAGTTTGCTGAGGCCCGCCTCGTACAGACCCACAATGGTGCCCAGGGGACCGGATATGAGGTGAAGCTCGTCCTGGATGATGAGGGACGGAGGCATCGCATCGCACCCGATGCCGAATATGCGTGCTGATTCTTCGTTCATGGGTATCTGGGCGAACTTGTCCACGGTTGCGATGAGGTACGTGGGGAGGTTGCTGTACAAGTCCTCGTCGACGAGCCTCACGGGTAGTCCGCCCTTGTGGCCGTGGAGGTCGCATTCGGGATTCGGGCACTCGATTCGCATCCTCCCTGCGGACACGCTGTAGTCTTTCGCCGTCAGTTCCGCGCCGCACCATGGGCAAGCCTTCAGCTGGACAGGATCCGCAAGCCCTTCGGAAAGCGATTCTCCGCCTCTGAGTTTCTTCAGCGCAGACTCCGCCTCCTTGAGCTTGTTTGGAACGAGGGTTCCGCCGACCCAGAGCCCGATTGAGATGGGCTCGCCGCCGATTGCTTCTTCCTTCCTTATGATCTCGCAGGCCATTATCAGCACGCTGGCGCGCTCGAATTGCTGGACCGTCAAGAGCCGTAGAGTGTATCTCATGATCACCGATACACCTTTGGATCCGGGATTCCTTAGCCTGCGCAGGAATATTGCGAAGGCTGCGACGCCCAGATACGCCTCGGTCTTGCCCCCGCCCGTGGGGAACCACAGCAGATCAACCAGCTGACGTTCATCACTTTCGGGCTCCGCGATTGATCGAATCTCGTGGAGCATGAAGGCTAGCTGGAAGGGATACCAGTTGATCTTTTCATCAGATACGGCGATGCCCCGATTCTCGAGAGATTTCCTTCGCTGAAGGCACATCGCCTTGTTCGCGAGCTGGAACGCCCGAAAGGAGGCGGCGTCGGATTCGAGCAGGGCAAGGCCGTCGAGGATCCGCTGCTGGGCCCTCCTGCAGCCGGCGATGTTGGCCTCCGATACGTTGTGCAGGTGGGCGGGGAGCCTTAACGCCTTGGATTCCAGATCTTCGATCCAATGGCTGTATTCCCCAATATACGCCCTTCCGTCGCGCAGGATTTCCTCCAAGCTCGCTTCTGAAAGGTGCTTCATGTTGAACAGGCGCCGCCCATCTGCTTTTGCGGGCATCATTTGGAGCAGGCTGTATGTGGGCAGGAAGGTGGACTCAATTGCCTGTGGCGCATCATCGGTAACTTCCCACAGGACCGAGCATCCGTGGCCCTGCGCATAGCACTGGACGTGGCTGTAGAGCATGTCCAGCTCGAGAACCTCTTGGTCGGTTATCCTGCCGGAATTGCGCTCTATGGTCGTGAACCGGCTCGCGCCCCGAAGCTCCACTTTGATTGAGGGCTGGAACAGGGACTCCGCATTTAGCTGCTCGAAGTCGTCGCTTGCGACGTTCGTGTTAAGAAGGGTGACGGTTACGACGTCGCCCTCGTTTCCTATTGACGGCCGAGGGGTTATCCTCAGCTCGGCCCCTCCGCCCAATCTCAACCGTTCTTGCTGGCGGCTGACCTTCCAATCCAGCTCCTTGTTATGTTGCTTTCGGGACCAGAAGGTCTCATCGTAGATATTGCCCGTTTCCTTATCTTTGACGTTGCGGTGCTCGAGCTCGTACGTCGCATAATTCACCGTTACAAGCATTGCTTCGGCGGAACCTGGCGAGACTGTTATGCCGAACGATGAGGGCTTTCTTTGCCCGCCAAGGTCGATTGAGGCGTCGTAGTCGTCAGCCTTGTTGTCTACGATGTTCTCTCCCTGCTCGACGTCTTCCTCTGCTAGGTCGTTCGGGTAGATCTTTCCCATTGCGTAGTAGGACAGTGGCAACTCGTCAATGACCTCGTCAGGAGCAACGGGTCCGATGAGGTCCTTCTCCAGGATATCGAGAACCGTCTGACGCGCTTTGTAAAATTCGCTGTAATCGCTCATATCATCCCGCCTAATAGCTACGGCTGTTCGCCTTAGCAAGCCCGGTGACCGTCACGCCGTACCAAACACATTGGTTTCCGAAGCGCTTTGCGTGCTCGGGGGCGTCAGCGGCACTCCCAATGCACGAGACGACGTCCTCTACATAGAGGTCGTCGAACGCTTCGGGGCAATCGTCGATGTACTCCGCCGGCTCATGGCCTTTCTTTTTCCCGCCGTTGATTGCGCTCAGGGCAATGGCGAAACCTCTTGCAAACGACGGTTTCAAAAGGCCAAGCGGCCGCTGGCCTTCATCGCTCTCAAGGCAGATCGTATACGTGGGATAAACCCCTTCTGAGGCGGGGTTCTTCAGCAGGCTCAACGGGCTGCCCGGTTCGCATAATTCGCGCAGGGCATTCTGTATAGCGCCTTTGCTTCCGAACGACTTAAAATCGACGTCGATTTCATCGATTGGCTCCACGTTTGACACACGCTTCTTCCTTGCCCTGGACACTCCCATCGCAACGTTTCGAGGCACGCAGAAATGTCTCCGCTTACCCGTTGTCCAGTCTCCGAAGCCCATGATTCGACTAGCCGTCTCGAACTGCTTTAGCTCGAGGCCGTTCACGGGACGCGATAGCGCAACGTAAGCAACCTTGCATTCGTCTAGGTCTCCGTTCTTGGCGATTTTCGCGAGGTCATCCGAAGCGAGCCATACGGTATCGTACTCGCGTCCTTTCGCAGAGTGGATTGTGCCGATGGTGATGCCGTTGCCGTCGGGGATGCTTGTGAAGAATGCCGAACGCTTTGCATTCGACGTGAGGCATTGCAGAAGATCTTCAACCAGGTAGCGAGCTCCGAGCTCCTTCCCCCGACAAGCCTCGGCAAGCTCATACCAGCCTTCGATGCACTCTTCTTCAGTCCCGGCTCCAACTTCTATTGCCCTTGACACGAATTCCTGTTTGTCGATGCTGTCGGAATCGTATTCGTAGAAGACATCAGCTATAACCCGAGAAACGAACTCGTCGCGATCTGCTTGGCGCAAGTGATGGCTTATCGACTTGTTCCGCAGCAGGCTGCTGACGTAGAGCGCCTCGCCGTTGGTCCTGGTGAGGATGCTCAGCGTTCCATTTGCGGAGACCGCTTCGATTGTCTCCCTGTCAAGCTCACGGATTTCCCTCAGATCGTCTATGTAGAGCTCGATGATTTGCTGTATGGATTCCCTGGCGGCTTGGACGTCCTCGTCGATGAGCGCAGTGCGCAAGGTTTCAAGCGAATAAGGGAGGGAGCCCTTTACGCGATGGTTTACCGTGAGGCTAAGCGCAACAGGGTTGAACGATTCCCGAATACTTTTGAGCATGTCGGTCGACGTTGTGCCCTTTTTGACGCGCTTTCCCTTTTCGTATGAATAGAGGCCGTAATCGTAAATCGCCTGACAGCTGTCCCCCAGCAACGTGAAACCGCAGTCCTCAGGCAGGGAATTCAGTATTGCGAGCACTAGGTCGGCGCGGGGGCTGACGAGGTCCTGCGTTTCGTCGACAAAGACGTGCGAGACGTTGTCGAATAGCCCATCCCAGTTGGCGATAAGGTTCTTTGCGGCAAGAATCCTTTGGTCGTAGTTAAGCTGGGGAATCTCCTCGGTGCTCGGGAGGAAAGGCTCTGGTACGCCGTCTGGCTCCAGGTCGGCGCCGCTGTAGAGGATCCAGGTTGCGAACTTGTCGAAGGTCCTGATATCGAGTGATTGCCAGGGCGCAGTGAGCTGGCCGTCTCTGACAGCAGCAGATAGCCGGTCTTCGATGACGTTTACCGCCGCCCGAGAAAAGCTCAGCACGAGAATGTTCTCCGAGGGCACTTCCTGGTTTTCAAGCATGTACTTGAGTTTTTCGATCAGCGTGAACGTTTTGCCCGTTCCCGGCCCCGCATTCACAACTGCGCGCGCGTTGACTGGGAGGGTGATAACGCGCAGCTGCTCTTCAGTCGGCGCGGAATCCTCGTAAGCCCGGCCTTCGTCGATCTCCTCGAAGGAGGGGATGTCGGAGTTCTCGTCTTGCTCTTCCTGCTCTGCTTCCTCTTGCTCGTCCTCAGCTTCCCAGGGAAACTCGTCCAAGTCGAAGTCGCCGGCATCCTGCTCGGGCTCGATTACTTGGTAATTGCCCCCATCGGCCTCTTCTTGTTCTTCCTCCTTGATCCTTTGAGGGGCGACTTCCAGGTCCCCGTAGAATGCTTCGTTGAAGGCCTCCATGTCGGGGATTGCGATTTCTTCATCCGGAAGCTTCTCAGTTAACGGCGCGTCATCGGGGGTTTCCTCGAGCTCCTTGACTTCGGGCACCTCCACTCCGGGCCTGCACTCCCCGAAAAGCCGGCATCCATAGTTCTCGCACTTGCATACGACTTTCTCCCCGGCATCCGTAACGATGGTACCCCAGGGGAAATCGTCCTTCTCCGCATACATGCAGTGGATGGCGTAGACTCGCTCCTCGTTCTGGAGCGGCGAAAGATGGTAGCGACTCTCGAATCTGCTGTTGAAGATCTGCAAGAGCTCCGGGTCGTGAATCGCGTCGAGAAACGCTTTGTCATAATAGGGGACTTCATCGACGACGGGGTACACGTTGCTTTGCAGCGAAACGGTGCTTACGTCGAGTTCTGTCATCGATGCGCTCATGCTACAACCCCAGCTCCGATAGACGGTAGTAGCATTTCAGTCGGTCGTATTCCCAAGTCGACGAGTACTTGTTTGACCTCATCGAGCTCTTAGCCGTTGCTCTGAACACCAGATTGTCGTCAAAAGAGGATTCGAGAATAATCTTCTCCTGCAGGAACCCGTATTGAGGCACCGTGAAGACCCAATACCGATCGCTCGCCCTGTCCAGATCGCGACTTCCCGCAAAGATCAGCCTTGCGTCCTCGCTGTGGTCGACAAGGCCGAAGCTCGTCGAAGAACTCCACCCTTTGACCTTGTCCCCCTTGTGCAAGATGGGGAAATAAGACCCGTCCGAGAGAATGAGACCCAAGTCCTGCGCTGCATAGTACATGCCGGGGTTGATGGAAAGCCTCGCTGCTCCGTCGCTGATGCTCCACATGGTCTCATCTGGGAAGAAGAGCTTGTCTCCGTATTTATCCTCCATGTGCTCAAGCAATGGGCGCATATTCGAAGAGCCGCCAATCATAACCACGCGGTCGATGTTCGCAAGCCCAACGCCGGAACCGGAAATGGTGTCTTCGAGGCACTTCATCGCCCTGTTGACTTCGGGCTCGATTATCGCCTCGAACCATTCGTAGCTAAGAGACTCCCTGAAAGCCCCGAGCTCTCCGTAAGAGCCCAAGAAAACAGACGTGTCGTCATCGTCGCTGAGTACGCGCTTGGCGCGCTCCGCTTTTACGAGCATTCTGTCCTGAGCGACCAGCGGCATATCATCGAATGACACCGATTGCCCCTTTTCTCGAGCCACTTTGGAGTGGATCTTGAGAGCCACCTTGCGGTCAATATCGTCGCCACCGAGCTTAATTCCATTCGTCGCGAGTTCGGTTAAACGCCCGCTGTCATTCTCGACAACTGATACATCGAGCGTGCCTCCACCCCAGTCGAACATCGCGACGGTTTCGCAGCTCTTAAGCTCACTGTAGTTCGCAAAATATGCTGCGGTGGGTTCACTGATGAAGGATTCTATCGCGATGCCTGCACGGGCAGCCGCCCTGCGGACCTGCTCGCGTTTGGAAGGGCTGAAGCCAATGGGGATTGCAACTGTTGCACTAGCGATTTCAGCACCAAGGCCTTCATATGCTGTCCTCTTCAAAGCGAGGAATACTTGCGTCGCCACGTCGCAGGCGGTCCATTCCTTTCCTGCTATTGTCTTTTTCCAGCCGCTATCGAGCAAACTTTTCACACTTGGAATGCATTCGCAGGTCGATGAGAGCTCCATCCTGCGGTTCCAGGCATCTCGCCCAGTATGGACTTCTCCGGTCTCGTAATCGATAGCGACGAACGAAGGAGTCGGGAGGCCTTCTTCGTCTTCGAAACGCATCTTGACCCATTGCGCGTCGCCTGAAGCGCGGTAGTAGCCTACCGTTGAGCTGTTCGTCGTGCCGAAGTCTATTCCGAAGTGATATTCAAGTGCCAATTTCGTCCCCTTAGAGCTTCACACCAGCGGATTTGAGGGTCTCGAATACTTGGCCGAGCTGCAGCTTTACAATCTCGCCGAGCTCGACAGTCATAGTCTCTCCCTCGTATTCTTTGAAGTCTCCGTAATCTGCTTTGAGCTTCGAGGCAATCCTGGCAAGCGCCTCGCTTCCCTTCTGATCCCTGTTCTTGTCAAGCATGGCAATCATTTCCGCGCGGGCGTCTGCCGTCGACTTCGCCTCTTCTATCTCATGTTGGAGCTTCTCGATCTGGTAGTTCGCGTTGTCGATCTGCTGTTGTTTGTCGCTATTGGCTTCCTTCAGGGAAGCAATGTGACTGTTCGCCTCGTCGAGCGACGCTTTGAGTTTTTCGATCGCCCCCTCTTTCGCTCGAAGCATGTTCTCCACAGATGAGAGTTTTGACTCGGTAATGGCGTGAGCGCGGTCGAGCTTCCGGATTGCGGCAACCACTGCATCGTAAGTCAAGGGTTCGTCCCCTTTACCCTCCGCACCGGCAATCGGAGTATGGGGCTCCTTTGCTATTGCGGCAGGCTCACTGGCAGTCTTTTCGCTACCGGTTTTACAGAAATCAGCGGTTTCTTTTAGTTTCAACGTGCCAGAGAGCGGCTTGGTGATTGCGGTGGCCTCTTCGGTCTTTGTGGCCTTGGATTCAAACCACTTTTTCAATACCTTGACCGAATCGACTTCAGTTTTGACCGGCTTTTTCTTGGACACTGCCTCTTCGAAAGCGGAGGAGAAGATTGTGACCAACTTGTTTGCAGTCGACTCTTGCAGATCAGCGCCCGTGAGAACTTCCGATGCCTTGCCGGCGTTCAGCTCACGCAGCAAGTATTTCGAAATCGTCGCGGAGTTCGTCCCGAAAGGTTTTCCCTCTTTGTTGTATGCGTATTTCGGTATAGTTGAGATAATCGAGTTTATGCAGTCCCAGCTCCTGCCGGCATTGACGGAAAGAGCGAATAAATGCACATAGATCCTGAGCGAAGCCCCGAGTAGATTCTCTTCGATTTTGGGGAGCTTCTTCATTCCTCGCAAGGTTGCCAAACATGACTCATCGGTCCCCATAAGTGCAAACAATGGATTCGCTCCGGCAATGCTGAAGCCGTCAATCAGCAATCCGACCGAGCTGTCGCTTACGCCTTCCTTGCGTGCAAGTCTTGACCACTCCTTTGTGAACTCAGCAATCTCCTGCTTGTTGCTGCTCTTTTTCTTACCTGAAATCAGACCTTCAACGATCTGCTTCTGGGTCGGTTGCTCGACTGGAGTCTCTTCCGGGCTCGTCATGATGTCGGTTGCTGTCATCTGTTCCTCCTACGGCTATTCCTGGATCGGCTCGAGGCGTACTTCCGATTCCTATGACTCCGGCTTGGCGAAGTCGAGCTTTGAAGCATTCTTCAAGATTTCCTTAACTGCAATATCGGTAAGAAGGGCGCTTACCGTGCTGCATTCCTCTTCGGCAAGTTCGCCCATCACCTTCTTGAACGCGGGGGTTACGGCGAAGATGATCCGCTCGTCCTTTTTGCCGTTGAGCAATGCCTTCTTGATTTCGTTCTCATCCATCGGCTTCTCCTTGCTTTCAATAAGGCTTATATAAATTATACGCCCGTGCGCTCGATACTCGAGTGCACGGGCGAAGGTCATTATGTATCGTGTGAATTATTCCGCATATACAACGGTGCGTGAGTTCCAGGTCTCGTAGGAGCACGTGGCGAAAGCATACAAACGGCTTATGTCCTCATGCGAGCCTAGCACCACCTCGCTTTCCTCGAAACAGGACAACGCGTAATCTTTGAAGGCCCTCTGGTCCTTGAACTCTGTTTGCAATGAATCGTTACTCGCGTTGAGCACGTTGACTGCTACGACCTTTAGCTCGCGACGTGAATCGTCTTGACGAACGTAGAGGTAGACAGTCCGGTGGTCTTCAGCAAAAGCGGCGTCACTGTAGCTCGCAAAGCCGGCGAAGACGCTGCCGTCATCCATATGATGCCCGTAGACGATTGTGAAGGGACCGTCCAAGCTGCAGTCGCAGTCGATATACGGCGTTCCGTGACCGCCCTCGCCGAACACGTCCGCGTAGAGCCAGTAGTTGGGATAGCCCGGATTCGCCTGCACGATGGGCTCGTCTATTTCGGTTCCGGGGACCTCGACCCATGCGACGACCTCGTCGGGCAAGCTGGCCCAATCGATTTGCCGCACGTCCTCATCTTGCTCCTGGCCGATATAGTCCTCGATCCAGTCTGCGATCAAGTTCTTCTCATCGGGAGTCGCAGTCACCCATGTGAGGACCAGGGCGACGGCGACCATGAGCACGATCCCGCCCAACGGGAACAGAAGCATCTTCGCGTTCTTCATCATCTTCTCCTGACGTGACGGCGGGACGGGCTCGGTGGCCCGCCCCACCCTTTTCGGCTTCTTATTCAGCCGTTATTCCTCGGGCTCTTGTCCGTCCTGCTCGTCGGATTCGGGAGCCAGGCCCTTGCGGCGCTTGCTCAGCGCGTATGTCGCGCCCGCGGCTCCGCATCCAGCGAGCACTACGATGCTCGCCGCGATCGGGGCGACGGGCACCGAGCCGCCGGTCTTGGGATAGCCCTTGCCCGGCGTGCCCTCCTCGGGCGTGTAGAGCTCGACTGTCTGCGCCTCGTCGTCGATGTCCGCGTGGACCGCGACCTCGACGCCGTCGCGAGTGAGCGTCTCGAAGGCTACGAGCGTCTTGTCCTCCAGCCCGGTGGCGTCGAATTCGAACGCGACGTCGACGGTGCCTTCGGCCTTGTCTGGCGTGAATGCGGCCGTGGAGGTCACGACGTTGCCCTTGGCGTCCTTGAACGGCTCGCCAGTGGCCTTGTCCATGAGCGTGCCGGTGAGGACGTACTCCTTGCCGGGTACGAGGTTCTCGTAGGTCACGGTGTCGGTCACCTGTGTTGTGCCGTCAGCGACGACATTCTTGTCGCCGTCGTCGGCGTCGACCGCGTTGGTGTGGATGCCGGCGAAGTGGACAGACTGGTCCTCGTCGCTGGCATCGGAATGCGTGGCCACGGTGTTGCCCTCGGAGTCCATCAGGCGCTCGAAGAACACGAGCGTGTGACCAGCGACGCCCTCGGTCTCGACAGTCATCGGAACGTCGACGGTGCCGTCTTCGGCCTCGGGGGCGAACTCGGTCTCGGCGGAAACTACGTTGCCGTCGGCGTCGAGGATTTCCTTGCCGTTGACAGAGTCGTAGAGGGTGGTGACCAGCTTGTACGTCCTACCGGGGTTCAGGTTCTGGTACGCCACCGTGTCGGTGAGCTCGAGCTCCTCTGCGGTGCTGCCCAGGTTGTCGCCGGTATCGGGGTTGGTCGCCGTGGTGTGGATGTCGATGACGTCCACGGTCTGGCCCTCATCGGAGATATCGGCGTGGACCATGTACTCCTTGCCCTCGTGCGTCATGGTCTCGAAAGCGACCACGTCGTGGCCTGCGAGGCCCGCGCCGTCGAAGGTGAACTCGATCTCGACTGTTCCGGTGAAGTCCTCGGCCTTGAACGTGGCGGATGCGGTGATCTCCTTGCCTTGCGAATCGAGTGCCTTCTCGCCCGTGGCCTTGTCCATGAGCGTGCCTGTCACGGTGTACTCGTTGCCGGGGATGCAGCCCGTGTACGCCACGGTATCGATGACGCACATCTTCTCGCGCGCCTGACCCTCGTGGATCCCGCTGCTCTTGTCGATTGCGGTGGTGCGCATGTCCTTGGGCATGTTCTCGACGGTCCACTCGAACACGTCGGTCATATCCTTGCTGCCGTCGAAGGAGATCATGCCCTGGTCATTGACCGTGAAGTCATGGACCTTGGCAGCGCCTTCTTCGTCCACGTCGTAGATGATGTTAGCGCCAGGCGATATCAGCCCCGAATAGTCAGAAGATAATGGCCACTCCCGGTCAAGCAGAAACGGCCATTGCGCCGTCGAGCGGCCTACACTGGTCTTGCCGATGCGCCAGTGTAAGGAGGGCTATGGAGGGCAGACCCAACGAGCGCAATGACCTGCAGGATATTATAGACAAGGCCCTTTCGGACATGGCCGAGGACGCTGGGCACCCGATCGACCTGGCGGACGTGAACCTCGCCGAGCTGCGCAGGAGGACCGGCCTGACCAGGTCGAGGCTCAGGACCATTCAGAAGAACGGCTTCAAGGTCAGGCCCCACGCCAACACGGGCAGGAAGGCCGGGGTCACAAAGATGACCGGCCACGAGCGAGTTGCCGACGAGCTGCTCGCGAAGGGGGTGGCCAACTCGTCGGTCGTCTACGAGCGCCTCGTCGCAGACGGCTACAAGGGTGGCCTCGCCACGGTCAAGGACTACGTCAGGGCGCACATGTCCCTGGCGCCGGCGAAGCGCAAGACGGCGGCGCCGCAGGGCAGCCGCGGGCAGCGCTTCCACACCAAGCCGGGCCAGGCGCACCAGATGGGCTGGGGCCTCGTGAACCTCGGGGACGAGGCCGGCGTGAGGTGCAGGACCGCCTGCTTCGCGATGATCTGCCACCACTGTGGTACCTGCCATGCGGAGTTCTTTCCCAACGCCAGGCAGGAGAACCTGTTCATCGGCATGGCGCACGCGTTCATGGCCATGGGCGTGCCGGAGCACGTGCTGACCGACAACATGAAGAGCGTCGCGCTCTACCGGGACTCCGAGGGACGTCCCGTCTGGCAGACCGACTATGCGGCGTTCATGGCCTGCGTCGGATTCAGGACGAAGCTCTGCAAGCCTAGGCACCCACTCACCAAGGGCAAGGTCGAGCGCCTGGTCCGCTACGTGAAGGACAACTTCCTGGCGGGTCGCGACTTCCACGACATCACCCAGCTCAACGAGGAGGCGCTCGCGTGGTGCGCCCGGCAGGGCGGCAGCTACCACCGCGCGCTCGACTGCGTGCCTGCCGACGAGCACGGCAGCAAGTGCCTGCCCGCCGCGGGCGCGCTTGCGGTCGGTGACGAGGTCGCCATGTGCCTCTGTCCCAGACGCCGCATCACGTTTGACGGATTCGTGAGCTACGAGGGGCGCCGCCTCGGCGTGCCGCACTGGTACGACGGAAGCGTGTGCCGAGTCAGCCGCGAGGGCGAGTGCCTGCACGTATACAGCGAGGACCTCGCGCGGGAGCTTTGCGTCCACCCCGTCACCCGGGGAAGGGAGGACAGCTTCTGCGAGGGCCAGTACGTCGACGCGCAGCCCTGCGAGGTGCCGTCACGGCCGGTGAGGGCGACCGTCCCGCGCGTCGAGCTGCCCGCGGGCAACCCGGCGCTCGCGAAGTTCGACTTCGGGGGGATGATCGAAGATGGCCGATGAGAGCACGCTCGCGAGCGCCTACGAGGCCATCAGCGCCGACGCGGCCGCGTTCAAGGTCGACCTGCCCGCGGAGGAGGTCGCCGCCGTCGCGGAGCGCTGCGGCTTCGGAGACGCCGAGTTGGCCGCGGCCGGCGAGGTGTTCGCCTACCTGGCGAAACGTCACCACGAGAGCGCGATCGCCACGCTTCTGCGGCTGAGCAGGCTGCCGCAGAAGGCGCCGAAGACCTTCGGCAACTTCGACTTCGCCAGGATGCAGGGCCGCGACGCCGCCGCGCTGCGCGGCCTTCCGGCGCTCGCCAACCTGCACGCGCGCAAGAACATCGCGTTCGTGGGGCCCGGCGGCATCGGGAAGACGCGCCTCGCCGAGGCATACGGCCGCGAGTGCTGCATGAGGGGCTACAAGACGTACTTCCTGAAGGCCAGCGAGCTCAAGGACAGGCTGGAGAGGGCGGTGGAGGGCGGCACGACCGCGAAGGTCGTCTCGTCGATGGTCAAGCCATCCTGCCTGATAGTCGACGAGATCGGCAGGTGCACCTTCGACCGCGCCTGCACCAACCTCTTCTTTGACATCGTGGACAGGCGCTACGAGAAGGAGGTGCCCAACACGCCCGTCCTCACCGGCAACACGCCGGTCAACAACTGGGACGAGTTCTTCGAGGGGGACAGCGACACGCTCGTCTGCACGCTCGACCGCATCTTCGACAAGGCGTCCG
Source organism: uncultured Olsenella sp. (assembly GCF_959602185.1). NCBI lineage: Bacteria > Bacillati > Actinomycetota > Coriobacteriia > Coriobacteriales > Atopobiaceae > Olsenella > uncultured Olsenella sp. Next base: position 19,706 of record NZ_CAUGRZ010000007.1, on the reverse strand, counting down.
TGTACATGATGCGCGGGCCCAGCTTCCGGGGCGCGGGGTGTGAGACCTTCTCGGTGGAGGCGGTCCCATCGGTGTCGAAGCTACGAGTGTAGGAACCGGCAAGTAAGCCACCAACCACGCTGGCGCATCGGCGATTATCCGTTGGCTCAGATTGGCTAATCAGCGCTGACTCCGAGGGGCGATGATTGCCTGACTGTTTGGGGCGATTGTCGCCCGACGCTTACACTTTGTAGTCACCCAGTTTTTTTGGCCTCTCGTTTCGCAAAACCGCAGGTGGGAGTGAAGAGTGACAAATCGAGAAAATCCGGCTCTTCGGTAGCTTGTGTGGGTGACCACCGACCGCTTTGACCGGCTCACGCGTAGGAAGCAGGTGGGACTGACAGGAGCGGCCCCGCAAGGGGCCGCTCGGCGCCCCTTTCCCGTAGGATTCCACTTCGCCAAAAGCATCCGGAGCAACGGGAGGCGGACGCATGGCGGAGATCCTACGGCATGCCCTCGCGCTTGTGAGGACCGTCGTGGAGGGCGTGACGACCGAGGGCGACGCGACCGTCGCGTCGGCGGGACCGCACAGGAGGGGGCGGCCGGGGTGCCCGATCTGCGGTCGGAGGCGCGAGCGCCACGACCGCGAGCCGACCAGGCGGCGGGGAGCCATGGACCCGGCGAGGCCCGAGTGCCTCCTGGAGCACGGGCCCGCCAGCGTGCCGTGGGCGAGGCACGGGTCCAGGCGCACGCGCGACTTCGAGGGCTGGGTCGCGTGCCTGGCGGTGAGGTGCCGCGTGCCCGCCCACTCGCGCATCGCGCGAGCGGAGTGGCACGGCGTGGGCGGCATCCGCGGGGGGGCCTACGACGAGACCGGGGCGCAGGGGGGCGTCGGGCGCTTCGACGGGCTGGGACGGACCGGCGTCGACGAGACCGGCTACAAGAAGGGCCACGAGTACCTGACCGTCGTCGTCGGCCACGGCCGGGGACGCCCCGTCTGGGCCCACGAGGGGTACGGCAAGGAGGTGCCGGGCCTCTTCCTCGACGAGCCCGCGCGCGAGCAGCGACGCGCCATAGAGGTCGTGGCGGCCGGCGGGGCCAAGTGGACAAAGGCGCTGGCCAGGCGCGGGTGCCCCAACGCCCGGTGGGCCATGGACCCATTCCGCGTGGCCGAGCGGACGAGCGACGCGCTCGACGAGGCCGGGCGCGAGGAGCGGCGGGTCGCCAAGAGGGCCGCCCAAGGCGCGATGCCGAGGCGCGACGGGCCCGGCAGGCCGCGCGGGGGCGAGGGGACCCCGCCGGAGGCCAGGGCGCTGAGGGAGGCTGCGGACGCGACCAGGGGAAGCCGCTGCGCGCCGGTGAGGAACCCGGGGGACCCCACGGGGCCGCAGCGGGCGAAGCCCGCCGAGCCCGGGAGGGCGGCGCCTCTTCACGGCCTGGGACCTCAAGGAGGACCTGAGGGCCGTCTTCCGCGCCGGGACGGCCGTCGAGGCCGAGGCCATGCCCGACGGCTGGCCGCGCGGGGCCGCCTACCGCGAGATCGGGCCCGTGGTCGCCGTCGAGAAGAAGGTGGGGCGCAGGCGCGCGGACGTCGTTGCCGCCGTGGCGCTGGGCATCGGAAACGGCCGCGCGGAGAGCATCAACAACAAGATCAAGGTGACGGCGCGCATGGGCCACGGGTTCCGCAACGCCGGCAACCTCGTCGCGCTTCTCATGCTGCGCCGCTCCGATGGGCGGCCGGCACTTCCCCGGGAGGACCGCGGGGGAGGAGAGGAGGAAGGTGGACGAGAGGAGGAGGGGCAGGGGACGCGACGGGAAGAGGAGGAGGAAGGTGGCAAGGGGCAGCTAGACGACCCCTAGGCCACGAGAACTACCGAAGAGCCAAACTTGTTCAAACGAGTAATGTACCTATACGAAGGAGCGTGTCTGCGAATCTGAGTGACGAGCCTGTCTGTGAGTAGCGGTAGCGAACGATCGTGCAGTGGTCGCGCGACCGTGGTGAGTATCCGTTACAATTGGCCTGTGGGTCTAGGAGAGAAGAGGACGCCATGCGAGCAAGTGGAGTGTTGATGCCAATCTTTGCGCTGCCTGGGAGGTATGGCATCGGCTCGTTCGGGCCGAAGGCCTATGAGTTCGTCGACTTCTTGAGCCGCTGCTCGCAACGCTACTGGCAGATCCTGCCGCTGACCACGACGGGCTACGGTGATTCGCCGTACCAGTCGTTCAGCGCCTACGCGGGCAACCCCAACTTCATCGATCTGGACGAGCTGGTAAAGCTGGGCTACCTGAAGCGCGGCGACCTTGAGGGCGTAAAGTTCGGGGATGACCCGACGCGCATCGACTACGCCACGATCTTCGTCGCGCGCAGGAAGGTGCTCGAGCGTGCGACGGCACGCTTCATGCAGGACCCCCCCTCCGACTTAGACGAGTTCTCACGCAGGCACGCCAGTTGGCTTGACAGCTACTGCGAGTTCATGACCGTCAAGGAGGAGTTCGGCCTTAAGGCCTTCCACGAGTGGCCACAGCAGTATCGCAACCCGGGGAAGGCGTCGCGGGACCTGAGCGCCAAGCGTGAGCACCACTACCAGTACCACCTGATGACGCAGTACTTCTTCTTCAAGCAGTGGGAGAGCCTGAAGGGCTACGCGAACGAGCGCGGAGTGCTTATCGTGGGCGACATGCCCATCTACGTCTCGCGCGATTCCGTCGAGATGTGGGCAATGCCGCAGCTCTTCAGGGTCGGTGAGGACGGGAGTCCCACGAGCGTCGCGGGCACTCCGCCCGATCAGTTCTCCGCAACAGGACAGTACTGGGGTAACCCAATCTACGACTGGGACGCCATGGCCCAGGATCACTACTCCTGGTGGGTCGAGCGCATGCGCATGAGCCTTAAGATGTACGACATTGTGCGCATCGACCACTTCCGGGGCTTCGAGTCCTACTGGGACGTGCCCTTTGGCTCTGCGACGTCTGCGGCTGGCTCTTGGAGCAAGGGTCCTGGCACGGCACTCTTCGACGAGCTGACACGGCAGCTGGGCAAGCTCCCCATCATTGCGGAGGACTTGGGGTTCATGACTCCGGAGGTCATCAAGATGCGCGAGGACACGGGCTTTCCTGGCATGAAGATCTTGCAGTTTGCCTTTGATGGCAACAGCGATTCGTATTATCTGCCCCATCATTACACGCCTAACACCATCGCGTACGTGGGTACCCACGACAACCAGACCGTTCGTGGCTGGTACGAGAACACGGCGACCCCGCGCCAGCGCGAACAGGCGGACCGCTACACCAGGCGGGCCAAGGGCGAGCCCGTGGGGGCTGCGTTCAACCGCGCCATCGCCGCATCCGTCAGTGACACCTGCATCTACACCATGCAGGACCTACTTGACCTAGGAGACGAGGCGCGCATCAATGTGCCAGCCGTCTTAGGTGGAAACTGGGACTGGCGCATGAGGGAGGGTGCCATCACCCGAGCCGTCGAGGAAGCCCTCCTCGACCTCACCCAGACCTACTTTCGCGTCCCCGGAGCACGGCCGCCCGAGCTCCCGGCGTGATGAGGCCATTCGCACAACCAAGCGCCCCGGATCGTCCGGTCGCCGTCCTTACGCACAGCAATAGACTGAAAAGAGGGAAGACACATGTTGAGTCTGAACACCTGCGCCCACGACAGCTACGGCCTTGACCTGGAGGCCCTGAGCGACGAGCAGATCTGCGCCATGCTGCAGGGCATCGTGAGGCAGCGCAGCGCCAAGCTGCCTCTCAATGCCGGCAAGCGGCGCCTCTACTACCTGTCCGCGGAGTTTCTTATCGGCAAGTTGCTGATCAGTGATCTCATCAACCTTGGCCTTTACGATGAGGTCAAGGCCCAGCTCGAGGCGGCTGGGCACGACCTTAACAAGGTCGAGGAGCTTGAGGTGGAGCCGTCATTGGGAAACGGTGGCCTGGGCAGGCTCGCCGCGTGCTTCCTGGACTCCATAGCAACCCTGGGTCTTCCCGGTGACGGCGTGGGCCTTAACTACCACTACGGTCTGTTTCGTCAGGAGTTTCGCGACAAGCAGCAGCGGGCGCTTCCCGATGGGTGGCTCGACAGGCAGGCCGTCCTCAACGACGAGGGCGTGAGCTTCAATGTGGTGTTCGGTGACTTCAACGTGAGGTCGCGACTCTATTCCATCGACGTGACGGGCTACGGCCGTCCAACCAAGAATCGCCTGAGGCTCTTCGACCTCGAGGGCGTGGATGACTCGCTGGTCCCCGCCGACTCGATAGAGTTTGACAAGGACGAGGTCAAGAAGAACCTCACGCTCTTCCTCTACCCCGACGACTCGGACGAAAAGGGACGTCTGCTTCGCGTGTACCAGCAGTATTTCATGGTGAGCAACGCGGCCCAGCTCATCCTGCGCGAGGCGCTGGAACGTGGCAGCGACCTGAGTGACCTGCCCGACTATGTCATGGTGCAGATCAATGACACGCATCCCACGATGGTCATCCCCGAGCTCATTCGCCTGCTTACCGAGGAGCATGGCATGGGCTTCGACGAGGCCGTCGCGATGGTCGAGAAGATGGTCGCCTACACCAACCACACGATCTTGGCCGAGGCCCTCGAGAAGTGGCCCATCAAGTTCCTCAAGACCGTTGCTCCTAAGATAGCTGACATTATCGTGAAGCTCGACCTTATCGCCAAGGAGCGTTACGCTGATCCCGCAGTTGCCATCATCCAGGATGACGTGGTCCACATGGCAAACCTGGCAATCCACTTTGGCTGCAGCGTCAATGGGGTAGCGGCGCTCCACACCAAGATCTTGGAGGACACGGAGCTCGCACCCTTCTATAAGATCTATCCCGAGAAGTTCAGCAACAAGACGAACGGCATTACGTTTCGCCGCTGGATCATGGGCTGCAACCCTGAGCTCACCGGACTTTTGGACGATACCATCGGTACGGACTGGCACAAGAGCGCGGATCTCACGCCGCTTAAGGAGCACTTGGACGATAAGGCCGTGATAGAGGGGTTCGAGAGGGCGAAGGACAGCGCCAAGGGGCGCATGCGGCAGTTCATGCTCGAAAACCAGGGCGCGCGCATTCCCGAGGACGCGATCATCGACGTGCAGGTGAAGCGTATCCACGAATATAAGCGACAGCAGATGCTCGCGCTCTACATCATCTGGAAGTACCTGGACATCAAGAACGGCAATCTGCCCGCACGCCCCATCACGATCGTCTTTGGCGGGAAGGCGGCACCCGCCTACGTTATCGCCCAGGACATCATCCACCTCATCCTCACGCTGTCCGATTGGGTGGCCCAGGACCCCGATGTTTCTCCGTACCTGCAGGTCCTCATGGTCCAGAACTACAACGTCACGGCGGCGGAGCACCTCATCCCCGCAGCTGACATCTCCGAGCAGATCTCGCTGGCGAGCAAGGAGGCGAGCGGTACCTCCAACATGAAGTTCATGCTCAACGGCGCCGTGACCCTCTGCACGCTCGACGGCGCCAACGTCGAGATTGCCGAGCTGGTGGGCAAGAATGACATCTACACCTTTGGTGCGTCGAGCCAGGAGGTGGAGCGCCTCTACGCCGAGGGCGCCTACGACGCGTCCGCGCACTATAGCCGGCCTGGTGTCAAGCTGCTCGTGGACTTCATTACGAACCCCCGGTTCATGGCGACGGGTGACGCCGAGCGTCTGCGCCGCCTACACGATGACATTGTCAACAAGGACTGGTTCATGGCCCTCTTGGACCTTGAGGAGTACATCCAGCTGAAGGAGCGGGTGTATGGGGATTACGAGGATCGTCATGCTTGGATCCAGAAGGCGCTCGTGAACGTGGCCATGGCGGGCACGTTCTCCTCCGATCGCACCATCGCGCAGTACGACGAGGACATCTGGCACCTGTCATAGACCTAGCGTGGCCCGGGGCGGCGTACGTCCCCGCCTCGGGCCAGACCCGCTCTAGGAGTACGCGGCGGAGCGAGGGGCTCAGGCTTGGCGCCTCGAGACCACGCAGTACCTGAACGTGTCGGGATGGCTGCGCACCTGGGTGAACTCGAACATGAGGCCGTCCGAGTTGTATGTCTGGTTCTCGACGACGGCGACGCAGTTGAAGGGACCCAGGTTGAGGTACCGTCGGTCCTCCTTGCTGGCGAGGCCGACTGTTATCTGGCGGCGGCTGGTGAGTATCCTCATGCCCAGCTCCTCCTCTAGATACTTGTACACGGAACTCTCGGCGATCGTGGGGGAGAGGTCGGGGATGATGTCGGCGAGGAGGTAGCTGGTGTCTATCTGGCAGGTGAAACCGTCCAGACTACGGGTGCGGACCATGCGATAGAGCTCGGTTCCCTCGTCGAAGCCCGTGTATCCGGCAAGTCCCTTCCCGCAGACGAGCCGCTCGAACTCCCTCACGATGGTGCCCGGCCTCATGTCGTTGTGCGCCGCATACTCCTCGAAGGAGTAGAGTCCATCGAAGGAACCGATGACGTCGCGGTAGTCAGGGTACCAGATGACTCGGACGCCCTTGCCGTGGATGGGTTGCACGAAGCCCTCGTCGGCTAGGATGGCAAGCGCTCGGCGGACGGTGTTCCTCGAGCAGGAGTACACGCCGATAAGCTCGCTCTCAGAGGGTATAAACGATTGGTAGGGATAGGTTCCGTCCTTGATCTTCTCCCTAATACTTAGATATATGTCTTCGAAGAGCGCTTTGGGCATCGCGTGTTCCTCACTGCGTAGTCGTCGTCTTGGCGCAGGCCTCGAGTGTCTCGGGCGCACCTTGTCTAGATCGATTGTGAGCACATAGTTACCTTGTACCGCAACCGTCCTGATGGAACTCCCCCTCCCGCGCATATGGATGAAAAATCCAGGAAGTGGGATGCCCGCCGAGTTCAAAGCAAACCACCCGGCAAGATTGGGCAGTGACGCGAATCGCTTGGGATAGGTGCCAAAAAAAATGACTTGTTTGAATAACATGTCCAAGAAGCTGCTATACTTGTTCAAACAAGATGACCGAAGAGGTCGGTCACGGGGCAGCATCGAGCTCGCACCCAGAGAAGGGACACGCGCCATGATGCAGAAGATCCAGAAGTTTGGCGGGGCGATGTTCACGCCAGTTCTGCTGTTTGCCTTCGCGGGCATTGTCGTGGGACTGGGAACCCTATTTACCACAGAGGTAATTGTGGGGCCGATAGCGGCCAAGGGTACCATCTGGTACAACGTATGGAGCGTGATCTTGGCCGGAGGTTGGACCGTCTTCAACCAGCTCCCGCTGCTCTTTGCCATCGCCCTGCCCATTGGACTTGCCCGCAAGCAGAGCGGTCGCTGCTGCATGGAGGTCCTCGTCTCGTACCTCACATTCAACTACTTCGTAAATGCTATCCTAACTGCTTGGGGTCCGGCCTTGGGCGTCGACTTCACCGCCGAGGTCGGAAACGCCTCTGGTTTGGCGACGATAGGCGGCATCAAGACGCTGGACATGGGCATGGTTGGAGCCCTGCTCATCTCTGGGGTGGTCATCAGCCTGCACAACAAGTACTTTGACACCGAGCTTCCTGAGTGGCTGGGCGTGTTCTCGGGCTCCACCTTCGTCTACATGGTCGCCTTCTTTGCTATGCTCCCCTGCGCCATCATCTCTGTGCTGCTGTGGCCCAAGGTGCAGGTTGGCATGCATGTGTTTCAGGGTGTCATCATGAGTGCGGGCACCTGGGGGGTCACGATCTTCGTCTTCCTCGAGCGGCTGCTCATCCCCTTCGGCCTCCACCACCTGCTCTATGCCCCGTTCTACTACGACAACGTGGCCGTCAATGGGGGTATCTACGCGGAGTGGGCCAAGGCCTTGCCCCAGCTCGCTGCCTCTACCGCCTCCCTCAAGGAGCTCGCTCCTTGGGGCGCCATCACTGCGACGGGTTGGTCCAAGATCTTCGGTATGCCCGGCGTCGCCGCAGCGTTCTATGTCACGGCGAAGAAGTCCAATCGTAAGAAGCTCCTTGCCCTTTTGATCCCGATCACCATCACTGCTGTCCTGTGCGGCGTGACCGAGCCCATTGAGTTTACCTTCCTCTTCGTCGCGCCCCCGCTGTTTGTTGTCCACGCCCTGCTCGCGTCTTTGCTCTCGACCTGCATGAACCTAATCGGCATCGTGGGCGTGTTCTCGGGCGGACTCATCGAGATGGCGTCGTTCAACTTCATACCGCTTGCTGCCTCGCATGGCCTCACGTACCTGATGGCCATTCCCGTCGGCCTTGCCTTCACGGCCATCTACTTCTTTATCTTCCGTTTCCTTATTCTGAAGTTTGACTTCAAGACTCCTGGTCGTGAGGAAAACGAGGAGATAAAGTTCGGCTCCAAGAAGGAGTTCCGCAAGGCACATGGGATGGCGCAGTCTGTCGGCTCCGAGGACGCCGACGAGGCCGGCTCTTCCGCACCCGACATCGACACGAGCGACGAGAAGATGGTTCTTGCCGCGAACATCCTTGACCTCTTGGGTGGCGTGGACAATATCGTGGACGTCACCAACTGCGTCACACGCCTGCGCGTGAACGTGAAGGACGAGACCAAGGTAGCCGAGGACAAGGACTTCAAGTCCATCGGCACCATGGGCATCTCCAAGAACGGCAAGGCCATGCAGGTGATCATCGGTCTCAGCGTGACGAAGGTCCGCGAGCGCTTCGACAAGCTCGTCGGCAATGACTAGGGATTTGCTTGTCCCGAGGGTGTAAGCTTCCACCGGGGTCCCGTGCGGCTGTCGTGGGTCCCCGGTGGTTGATCGGTTGCAACGTCCGCCTCGCGCTGGTGCGGCTACTGAGATGGGGAGTGTCATGGCACAATCAGGCAAAGCGACGGTCTTCTTCGACATCGACGGAACCCTTGGGTGGACCGATCCCAACAAGCGCGATGCGCTGCCCGAGTGGGAGAGGGGCCTGTCGCCCACGCCCAGTCCGCGCGTCGCCGCAGCCATCCGCAGCCTGGTCGCCCGTGGCAACCACGCGTTTCTGTGCTCCGGGCGCTCGCCTGTGGGTATCCACCCCGACCTGGCCTCATTGCCGTTCAGTGGCATCATTGCGTTGGCGGGCGCCTACGTGACGATGGGCGATAAGGTGTTGCGCGATCGCCCCCTGTCGGCCGACGTCCTCGCCCACATCGACCGGGTCCTGGCTGCAGGTGGCTACGGCGCGCTGATAGAGTCCGCCCATGGTGCCGTCGAGCTGCGCGGAGGAGCCTTGGGCAGGCGCTCCGGCACGCCAGACACGATGGACGAGGCAATCGGACAGCTCCCGGACGGCTGTGCCTACAAGCTGGTCATCCGCAGCTCCGCCGCAGACGAGCTCGTCGCTGACCCCCAGCTGGGTTCCCAGCTGGTCGCCAGTCGCCTCGAGATGCAGAACTCCGAGGTCGGCCTCGCGTGCAATACCAAGAAGGCCGGCATCAAGGCGGTCCTCTCACATCTTGGTGATGACGTAGGAGTGACCTATGGCTTCGGTGACTCGGAGAACGACCTCACGCTCTTCTCTGAGGTGGACGTGAGCGTGGCCATGGGCAACGCCATCCCCGAGGTCAAGCGCCTCGCGGACTACGTCACCGATTCGGTGTCGGAAGACGGGGTAGCCTCGGGCCTCGAGCACCTGCAGCTCGTGTGAGCCTGGCTGGCAGGGGACCGCAGCGGGTCGCTGAGCTTGCTGCGGTTTGCTGCGCCACCTGTCGAGCGGTCGCGCCAATCCGGCCACAAATCCGGCCATCAATCCGGCCATCAATCCGGCCATCAATCCGGCCATCAATCCGGCCAAATGGGTACGCTAGCCCAAGATTTGACCGGATTTCCTGGAGGTGCGCATGGACGCTACTCGGCTCGCTAGCCTACCGCCTAGCTGCCCACCGACCGCTCGACTGAGGGACGTCCCCTGCTGTTCTTCAAGCTTTGGGGGTTGCCCTTCGGGGGCAGGGAGCGCGGAGCCAGATGCGGTGTCGACCATCGGGCCTGCGGGCTACTCCAGGCCGGTTGTCTCGTCGAGGCCGAGCGCGATGTTCATGTTCTGTACGGCTGCGCCCGCAGCCCCCTTGCCCAGGTTGTCGAAGAGTGTCGTCACGCTGATGCGCTCCGCGTTTCCGCAGACGGTGATGCGCAGCCGATTGGTGCCGACGAGCTCGTTCGCGTGGATCGTGGGAGGCGTGAGGTCAAACGGCATGACGCTCACGAAGTACTGGTCCGCGTAGTATCCTCGTAGCTCCTCGCAGACCTCCCTCGCGCTTGGCGCGCCCTTAAGCAGACGACTGTGCAGCATGATGGCGGTGGCCATGCCCTGACGGTAGTCATCGACGACGGGCACGAGCACGGGGGGCTGGGCAAGGCCGCAGGCCCTCTGCACCTCGGGCAGGTGTTTGTGTGCGAGGTCGAGGCCGTAGAGGCCGGGAGCGTCGAGGGCGTCGTCGCGCCCGTCCTCCTCGTAGCGGGCGATCATACGCTTGCCCCCGCCCGAGTAACCCGTGAGGGAGAAGCAGCAGAGGGGATAGTCGGTGGGCAGGATACCCATGCGGACGAGCGGCGCTGCGACAGAGACGAGGCCGGTGGCATGGCAGCCCGGGTTGGCGATGCGCCTGCTCGAGGCGATGGCGCGACGCTGCCCCAGAGAGAGTTCGGGAAAGCCGTAGACCCACCCGTTGGCGGTGCGGTGTGCCGTGGATGCGTCGATGATGCAGACGTCGGGGTTCTCGACGAGCGAGACCGCCTGGCGTGCCCCCTCGTCGGGTAGGCACAAAAAGACGATGTCAGCATCGTTCAGGAATTTGCGGCGCTCCTTAACTTCATGACGCCTCTCATCGCTGATGCGTAGCAGCCTGAGATCCTCGTGCGCCTCGATGCGGCCGTGGATCTGGAGTCCTGTGGTGCCGCTCTGGCCATCGATATACACCTTGGTCCTGCTATGATGGTGGAGGAGCTGCTTGCCGATATATAACATAAGACCAACTACACAATTTCGGGATGATTTTAAGCGCCTGAAAAAGCGTGGCTTTGATATTTCTTTGTTGACCGATTATTAAAAAGCTAGCTGCGGGGAAGCCGTTGCCGGAAACGAACAGGGATCACCAACTTTCCGGGGACTATGTGGGGTATCGTGAGTGCCGCATTACGCCAGATTGGTTGCTAATCTACGAAACGGACAGAGACGAGCTGGTTTTATATCTTACCCGGACGGGATCACATAGCGATTTATTTTAGAGGATCCTCCCGGTTTTTGATGGACATGGGTTCTCGGCGCCAACGCAGTGCAAGAACATAGGATGACAACCCATGGGGCCGGTGATGGCGTCTGCACCGGTGTCTACCGAGAGGGGCGACGGAGACCGGCCTGACAGCATCGCGGCACAGCACCTGCCTGAAGCACACAGGGCATCAGGGCTACGATAGGCGGTAGCAATGGAAGACAACAACTCGCTGGGAAGCACCATTCGTCTGCTCAGAAAGGAGAGGCACCTCACGCAGGAAGAGCTTGCCGAGGGCATATGCTCGCCCGTTACCGTCTCGCGCGTCGAGACCGGAAGGCAGATGCCCACGAAGGCCGTGCTCGATGGCCTGCTCTCTCGTCTTGGGGCCAGCACCTACCAGCTTTGCGACGTCTACTACAAAAACGAGCGCGACAGCGAGTTCGCACGGGCTGCCAAGCGCACCAGGGCCCTGCTGCACCGTGGGAGATCGGACGAGGCGCGCGAGCTGCTTGACTCCATGGACGAGTCGTCTCGCGAGAGGCCAAGCTACCGGCAGCTCTACCTCATGCTGAACGCATCTACGCTCATCACGATAGATGGCAGCGAGCTGGGCCGAGCGCTCGACCTGCTCGACCAAGCCATCAGGCTGACCAAGCCGACACTGAGGCTCGATGACTTCAGGCACACGCTGCTGTCTCCGACGGAAGCCGAGTGCATAGGCCTCATGGTCCCGACACTGTGCTACCTGGGACGGCATGCCGATGCGTCACGTCTTGGCGAGGAGCTCATCGAGTCGATGGACAACCAGGACAATGGCACGCAGGACTGGGCCGACGACAAGATTGGCTGCGAGCTCAACCTTGCGCTGAGCCTCGAGCAGGAGGGGCGCTACGTCGAGTCCCTCCGCTACATCGAGCGCGCCCACAGCGAGGCTCTTGACGAGGGGATTCTCACATACATGCCCGTGATTCTCTACGCGGAGGCGCGCGTCAGGTATCGCGAGGGGCAAAGGGACGAGGCCTTGGGCATCCTTAGGCACATCGCCCCGTACATGGACCTCACAGGGCAGCATGAGCACGCTGCCGCCGTACGGAACTGGGTCCAGGAGAACATGGGCGTGAGGCTCTGACGCGAACGCCCGCACCCCGCCATCGTTGTGACATAGCGTCTCGCGAACGTCCAAATATACATCATTCGATATGGAGTCACGCCGCCATCCCTGCGATGATGCACGTGTCATCGTAAGGAGGCACATCAGTATGCGAGGAATGCGGTACATACGAAAGCACATCGGCACCAGGGGGCTTGCCTGCTTCTGCGTGGTCGATTTTCTCTTCTGCTTGTCATCGATGGGCATAGCGCTCCTGCTCAGCGCCCTGCTTGACGCCGCCACAGCCGCCGTGGCCGTTGGGGACGTCTCTCCGGTGGTGCGCCTAGCCCTCACATCGTGCCTGTACGCACTGGTGCTTGGAGCCCTGAGACTTGCCTCCGACGCCCTGAGGGCGCTCATCGTCAGGGACGCCATGGTCAACATTCGCGAGGGGGCGGCGCGCGGGATGATAGCGGGCGCGTCGTGCGGTCGCGTCTGCGACAGCGCAGAGCAGCTGACCGTCCTCGGCCAGAACATGGACGTGCTCGAGAACGACTGCATCACAGGCTCCCTGGGCATTCTGGAGTCCGTCTTCCAGATCACCATAGGCTGCATCATGCTCGTGCTGATCAACCCGCTCGTCGCGCTGATCTCCCTTGCGGGCATGGCTCTGCCGACGTTGGTCCCACAGCTCTTCGGGAAGCGCCTGTCCTGTCAGCAACAGCAGGTTGTCGAGGATGCTAAAAGCTATAATGGGCGCGTGCGCGACACCGCACAAGGGGGCGAAGTCATACGATCGTTTCATGTGGAGCAACATGTGCTCGACAAGCTGAGTGGGATGATTGGCCGCTACCAGAGGCATAAGGCCGACCTCAACATGACGATGGCGTGCGCTCGAAGCCTCGCAAGCGTCGTTGGCATCGCGATGCAGTTCTGCATCATGGGCATGACGGGCGTGTTCGCGATATGGGGCTACGTGACCATTGGCAGCATCGTTGCCGTCACGCAGCTCTCGGGCAGCGTCATCTCCCCTGCGACGGAGCTGTCAGACAAGATCAGCAAGCTCAAGTCGACCTACCCCATCCTCGACAGGCTCGACAAGCCGAGCGACACGCCGGGTGCCAGGCAAGAGATCGCGGTGTGCGAGCCGAGGCGCTCCATCGAGCTCGACGACGTGAGCTTCTCGTACGGCGATACGGACCCGGCCGAAGGCAGACTCTCCAATGCGCCCACGACCCTGCGCAACTGCTCGAAGCGCTTCGACGCTGGCAAGAAGTATGCCATCGTGGGCAAGAGCGGCTGTGGCAAGTCAACCTTGTTGGAGCTCTTGGGCGGATCCTTACGCCCCAGCTCAGGTCATGTGCTCGTAGATGGCAGGGCAGGCTGTGTCCCCGATGCGGCCTGGGTGCACCAGAACGTCTTTTTATTTGATGACACGCTGCGCGAGAACATAGGGCTTGGAGGGACGTTCACGGACGAACAAATAGGGAGCGCCCTGCGCCTTGCCGGCCTTGACGAGGTGATCGCCGCGCTGCCCGACGGGCTGGACACACCGGTCGGGGAGGGCGGGGGGCGCCTCTCTGGTGGGGAACGCCAGCGCGTGGCCATAGCCCGCGCCCTGCTCTACGGCAAGACGACGCTGCTCGTGGACGAGGCGACCTCGGCCTTAGACAAGGAGACTGCCGCACGGGTTGAGGACACGCTGCTGGCGCTCGACGGGGTGACCCTGATAGCCGTGACGCATCAGCTGGATGCGGAGCATGCCGCGCGCTATGACGAGGTGCTCGAGATGAAAGACGGTCGTCTTGCAGCCATGTAGCTGACCAGCTTTACCCCGGCAGGTGACCTGGATCCAATGGTTGCGGCCATCAATATCGTACACTTTTGCCCCATATCGTGGTGGTATAGCTGCATTCATGCAATTTGTGTACACTGTTTTCAAGCATGACTGACGCCGCGCTGTGAACATCACCATCGATGGGCTGGCTGCCCTGCGGCTGATCCGCGCGGTACGAGCACAACGGATCGAGGACCTTGGTCCCGAGGTGCTCTCCCTGCGCACGGGCCTCTCTGCCCCTGTCTTTGCCGAGGGCAAACGCTGGTCTGCCAAGCGTCTCTCAGCGGCCTTGACGCGCTTTGGGGACCTCTGCCCTTTTCCCACAAAACGACCACTCGACATCGCGGTTCCCGCCAAGGACAAACGCCTGCGCATCTCTGGGATCAAGAGCCGCGTATACGGACACCCACTTCCCAAGAACGCTTTCGTCGATCTTGGCTGCGGCGTCTCTGCGGCAGGGCCCGAGCTTCTGTTTGTCGAGATGGGCGCCTTTATGCAACCCGCAGTCCAGCTTATGCTGGGCCTCGAGCTCTGCGGTCGCTTCTCTCGCGATCCCATGGACCCGCGCGATGGTGAGGTGAGTTTCAACATTGAACCCGCGACCACGCCAGAGGCCATCCTCTCAAGACCTCATCAGGCGCGACTTCACGGCCCCGGTGCCTACCGTCAAGCTCTGCGGGGACATCACCTGCCTGCGCACGGGCGAGGGCTGGCTCTACCTGGCAACCGTGATCGACCTTGCCACCCGTATGGTCGTGAGCTGGTCGATGTCCGAGCGCATGACGGCCGACATCGTCGCTGCCGCCTTGGGAACCGCCAAGGGGCGCGGATATGTGGCCAAAAACGCCGTATTCCACTCCGACAGGGGTTCCCAGTACACCAGCCGAATGCTTTTGGACTGGGCCGAAGAAAACAACGTAAGGCTCTCATGCTCTAGGACCGGCAACTGCCACGACAACGCGGTGGCAGAATCCTTCTTTGCGACGTTGAAGAACGAGATGTATTACAGACGCAGCTTCAAGACCAGGGCCGATGCTAGGCGGGCGGTTTTCAACTACATCGAGGTTTTCCACAACCGCAGAAGACCCCATTCGACGATGGGCTACCAGGTACCCGGCGAGCTCATGGACACCTTCTTCGCGAGGACCGCCCCGGGCTGGGGGAAGCTGCCCATAGCAGCGTGAAATCCCCCACTTTCCCGTGTCCGAAATCTTGGCACAGGTCATTCCGAACATCCTGACAAGAACTGCCGAGGAGAGCGACCAGGTGCTCCTGTTGAGCGGAAAGAACATCCGCATCGAGTGCCTTGACGGTAGCCTGCAATGCGGGCACGACGGGGGCGACGGGCCAGAGCTACCCATTGACCTGGTCATCCTGCCTCAGCGCGTCAGAATCTTTGCTCTGAGGGGATAGTGCGGGAGTATCTAGACAACAGTGCGGCTGCGCGGTGGTGTGCCACGCAGCCGCAGATGCTAAGCTCATTGCGTTATATTGTCGTCGAACCCTACTTTGCGCTGTTTGCAATCGCCTGATCAATCAGCTTGTCCAGTGCCTCTCGCTGCGCAGCAGACGTGATTGCGCCTGCGATTGGCTCTCCCACGATGTTGCCTTTGCTATCAACAACGTAGGTAGTCGGGAAGGAAAAGAGCCCCGAGACAAGCTTGCCTGCATCGCTATCCGTCTTGAACCAGACGTTTTTGTATGTAATACCCTTCTTCGATAGGACATCCTTAGCGTCCGATATCTCACCCTGGTTGCCGTCGAGCGTAAAAGAGTTAACACCTACTACCTGGCCGCCCTTTTCGGCAAGCTTCTTGTGAAGCGCCTCCAGCTCTCCAAGCTCTTCCACGCACGGCTTGCAGCTGGTAAACCAGAAGTTCATCACAGTCACCTTGCTCTTTGAGAAAAGCTCATCGCTGCTTACGTCGTTGCCATCGAGATCTTTGCCCTTAAAGCTGGGGAACTTGGTGGACTTACTTGTATCGCCTGTCATTCCCGCGCTCGACGCATCAACACTATCGCCTGATTCAGGTGCTTTTACGCAGTCGGGGAACTTCTTTTTGAGCGCCGTAAGTTTATCCTCAATCTTTTTGATCTGCTCGGCCCCTGCCTTAAGCACGTTGAACTCGTCAGTCGAGAACTTATCCTTGGCACTTTCCACAGTAGAAAGCAGGAACTCACCGTAATTTGAGCCGTTCCCTATCATCGAGGAATCCTTGTTTGCCTCAGCAAATACCTTTTCCCACAGCTCCTTGTCGCTTGAGAAAATGTCGTTTTCCTTTTGCATGAGCCTGTTGTACAGATCGGTCGCTTCCTCGGCGTTCTTTGGCTCCTCTGCAATAAAGGCCTCGATGTCCGCATCGCTTCCTGCTGGCTTTCCCTTATCAGCTCCGGGCGTCGAGCAGGCTACAAGACACAACACCAGCGCAGACATCACCAGTGCGACTGCAATCTTTGGTAGCTTCATAACACTCATAACTTTCCTCCGTTTTCTTAAAACCTAAATCTTTGCTTTTACGTGCTGCTTCTCCTCGCGTGGTTGAGAAGACTGCTTGTCCGGCAGGCTTAAGCCGTAGCGAAACTTAACGGCACCAACGGGACAGGCGCTTACGCACTTGCCGCAGCGAATACACTCGGCATGGTCGGGCGACCGCGTGACATCAACGTCCATCTTGCACACCCTTGCGCACCTGCCGCACGAGACGCACTTATGCTGGTCAACGCGCATCCCTAGCAGGGATACCTTATTCATGAGCGCGTACCATGCGCCAAGTGGACAGATCCATTTGCAAAAAGGACGATAGAAGAGCACGCTTAGCACAACCACCATCACCAAGATGATGAGCTTCCAAGTAAACAGCCGGCCTAAAGCAGAGCGTATGCCGGCGTTAACGATAGACAGCGGGATTGCGCCCTCAAGCACCCCCTGCGGACAAACGTACTTGCAAAAGAAGGGGTCGCCCATTCCCATATCGTTTACGACCAGCGCGGGAAGCAAAACTACAGCAAGCAGCAGCACGGCGTACTTCACATACCTGAGCGGCTTGAGCTTTTTTGTCGATAGCTTCTTGCCAGGAATCTTATGCAGCAGCTCCTGCAACCAGCCAAACGGACACAAAAACCCACATACGAAGCGTCCCAGCAGCACGCCGATTAAAATCAGCGTTCCCGTCACGTAATAGGAAAAGTTGAACTTTGAGGAACCCACCACCGCCTGAAACGAGCCTATGGGACACGCGCCCGAGGCCGCCGGACACGAATAGCAGTTGAGGCCAGGCACGCAGACCGTTTTGCCCGCACCCTGATAGATGCCGCCCCTGACGAAATTGGGCAGGTGGACATTGGTGAGCAACGTCGCCGCCGCTTGCACCCAAGAGCGAAAACGGCTCAAAAGATGTGAGGCGGAGTTTTTTTTCTTATCCAATTCCGATACACTCCAAGCATAATCTGATAGCCTTAGCCAACACGGCGTCTGCCTCGCCGCGCATAACGCCAAAGCACACCATGGTTATCCCGATGACCAGCAAGGCAAGCTGAGCTATGGGTTTTATTGCTTTGAACAATTTGGTTGCTCCTTTCGTCTTGCGTACCATTGGACCATACTGGCCATAAAATCTTTGTTAAGCGTGAAAAGACCTGCACGAGAAGAGTGTCATGCGTATTTTGGTTGTCGAAGACGAGCGGGTGCTGTGCGACGCGATTGCGCGCAGCCTGCGAAATCTTGCCTATAGCGTTGATTGCAGCTACGACGGGCGCCAGGCCTTAGAAATACTTGCTGTCGAGAGCTTTGACCTTGTCGTGCTCGACCTCAACCTTCCCCATGCCGACGGCATGACCGTGCTCAAAACCCTTAGGAAAGATGACCGAGAGACCAAGGTGCTCATCTTGTCAGCCCGCTGCGAGGTCGCCGACAAGGTGGCGGGCCTGGACGCAGGGGCCAACGACTATCTGACCAAGCCGTTTCATCTGGATGAGCTCGCGGCGCGGATTCGCAGCCTGACGCTCAGGCGCTTTACACAAGACGATGTCGTGCTGACTTGCGGAAGTCTTTGCTTCAACACCAAGTTGCGCATGGCGACCGTCGGCGATGAGGTCTTGTCTCTGACCCGCAAGGAAATGGGAATCCTAGAGTATCTCATGCTCAACCAGGGGCGCCCGATAAGTCAGGAGGAGCTCATCGAGCATGTGTGGGACGGGAGCGTGAACAGCTTTAGCAATTCGGTGAGGGTACACATCTCGTCGCTCAGGAAAAAGCTGCGCTGCGCCTTGGGGCACGACCCCATCCGCAACCGCATTGGAGAGGGCTATGTAATGGAGGAGGTCTAAGTGAAGCGACTCTCGCTGCAATGGCGCATTACGCTGATGACGGCGCTGGTTTTGTGTCTGACCTGCGTGCTCATGAATTGCCTGATCGGCTACTTAGGCATGCGCTCCATGGAGTCGATTGGCATCGGCCTGACAGCCCGCGACGACATCAACGGGGGCGACCCCACGTCGTTTGACCCGGCGAATGAGGAGATAGACCACGAGCTCACGATCGTCGTGAGCGATGCGCAGGGGTCCTTTAGCACGGCCAGCTGGTGCATAACGGCAGTAATGACGCTGTTTGGAGGCATCCTGGCGTATTTTGTAAGCGGATGTGCACTCAGACCGCTGAGGTCCTTTGCGACTCAGGTCGAAAACGTGCGACCCGACAATCTGGCTGACATGAAGATCACCGAGGATGTGCCGTCGGAGCTTGGGCGTTGCAGCGCATCATTCAACGACATGATCGACCGCCTTGACGAGGGTTTTGCCGCGCAGCGGCAGTTCACGGGCAACGCCGCGCACGAGCTGCGGACGCCGCTGGCGCTGATGCAGGCCCAAATCGAGCTGTTTTGCTCCGAGCATCCCGACGCGCAGCCCGACACGGCTAGCCTGCTCGGCTCGTTGCAAGAGCAGACCGAGCGAATGTCTCAGATGACAAGGACACTGCTCGAGATGAGCGAACTTTGCAGCGTCTCCTGCAACGACATCATCGAACTTGCACCGATGGTCGAGGAGGTTCTTACCGACCTTTCCCCCCTTGCCGAGCAAAGGGGCATCGCCCTCACATGTGATGGAGAAGCCCAGGTGCCTGGCAGCGACACCCTGCTGTATCGCATGCTGTTCAACCTGACCGAAAATGCCATACGATACAGCCGCTCCGATTCCACCGTCAGCGTCTCCGTCTGCGCGAAGGACGACCGCGCTCTCGTGCGAGTGGAAGACAGCGGACCTGGGATACCCAGCCAGTACCAAAAGAGCGTCTTTCAGCCCTTCTTCCGTATCGACACGTCGCGTAGCAGGACATATGGCGGAGTTGGCCTCGGCCTTTCTCTGGTCTGGGAAATCGTCGCCCTTCACGGCGGTACGATAGAGGTGGAAAAGAGCTCCGAGAACGGGACCACCATGCTTGTAACACTTCCACGTAGGTAAGTGCTGCTACATGGCAATCGCACCCGATGGTTGCCGAAGCAGGTAGACGCTTGGCATGTGCCAACAGCGTGCAAATTCCGCTTTGTCAAAATAACGGAAGTATTTTAATATTTACTTTCGTAAAAGAATAGGAATTAGCATTAAATCCTCTGGGAGG
>NZ_CAUGRZ010000006.1:0-155758 GCF_959602185.1 uncultured Olsenella sp. | reverse complement strand
GGGGGGGGGTGGGGGGTGGGGGTGGGGGTTGGGGCGCTCGGTCACCTCGAGCGAGAGCTGGATGGTGTCATCGTCCGTCGCCACGGCATCCTTGCCCGACGCCCACTGCGTGCCGTTCCACACGAACGAGAAGACCTTCGAGGTCCCCTCGTCGGTGGTGGCGCGTGCCGCGAAATGGCCGCCGACCGTGCCCACGATGGTCAACGTCTTGCCCGTTTCGGCATTCGCGGAGACCTTGAGCCCGGGGACGACGAGCCTCATCCAGCTGGGGCTGTTCTCGCCCGCGTCACCGGCGGCGTCGACGACGGCCTCGAGCTTGTCATAGGTCGTGATCTGGTCGGGGTCGCTCAGGACGAAGGAGACGGTGACGGTCTTGCCGTCGACCCTGACGTCACCCACCTTGAAGCCGGGGCCAAACGCCTCGGTCGTGACCTGAGATGGATCGAGGGACGCGGGGAGCTCGATGTCGTCGGGGACGGTGAAGCTGGCGCTGAAGCCGAAGTCCCTGACGTCCAGCTTGATGTTCTCGTGGCTGACGCCGGGGTAGCGGGCCTCGATGGCGGCCATCTGCGCCTTGACGGGAGCGACGTCAATCGCCCCGGTCAGGTCGAAGCTGGAGCCCTTCTCGGCCCTTATGACCGCGTCGTGCTCGGTGTCGCCGGCGACGAGCATGTCACCCTCGAGACCGCCCTCGATGGGCGAGGTGGTGGCGAGGGTCAGCTGGATGGTGGGATCGCTTGCGGACAGGATGGCATCACGCCCCTCGTCTGTCTGCTCGCCGTTCCACGTGAAGGCGAAGACCTTGGTCTTCCCACCCTCGGAGGTCGCCTTCGAGTGGAAGGTCCCCGTGACCGTGCCCGTGACGCTCAGGCGGGTACCCGCCGCGACGTCATCCGAGACCCGCGTGGGAACCGTGAGCCTCATCGTGTCGGAGACTGCGGAGACGGCATCCTTCAGCTGCTGGTAGTTCGCGATTCCGGACTTGAGGTCCATGGTGACGGTGACCTTGTTGCCCTCCGTCGTGACGTCCGACACGGCAAAGGTGTCGGAGAAGCCCTCGACCGTGACGTCCCTCTTCCCAAGCCCGACTTTGGGGCTCACACCCTCGGGAAGCGTGAGCGTGGCCACGAAGCCCGAGCTGAGGTCCGAGAGCGCGATGGACTTGAAGCGGTCGGGGGTGGTGCCAAACTGGCCCTCGATGGCCTCCATCTGGCTCTTGACGCTCGTCACCCCCACGACGCCCGTGAGGTTCACCTCCTCGCCTTGCAGGACCTCGTGCACTGCCTCGTGCTCCGTGTCACCGTCCGCCTCGAGGTCTGCGGGCAGTCCGATGGTGGAGGGGACCACGGAGACCATGGTCTGGCGGACGTCGTCGCCGCGGGGGTCCCTGCCGGCCTCCAGCTGCTGGGAGGTCCAGTCGAAGACGAAGCGCTTAGTCTCGCTCCCCTTCTTGGCGACGGCGAAGAAGTTACCGCTCACGTCGCCGGTCGCGGCGAACTCGACGCCGTTCTGGACGCCGTCGGCCAGCGTGAGGCCAGAGATGGTCGCCGTGATGAAGTTCGAGTCGTCGATGCCGGTGGCACGCCCAGCGGCCAGTCCGGTGCCTTCCACGGCATCCTTCAGCAGCTGGTAGTTGGTGAAGCCGTCGTTGAGCCTGAAGGTGACGGTCACCTCCTGCCCGGAGGCGGTGACGGAGTCGAGCCTGAAGAGGTCGCCCATGCCCGCGACCTGCACCTGGGGATCCGCAGGGACCCTCACCTCGTCAGGAAGCGTGATCTTAGCCGTGAACGTCGACGCGGCACCAGAGAGCGCGATGTCCGAGAAGTGCTCGGGACCCTCCCCGAAGCTCTTCTCGATAGAGCGCATCTGGTCTTTGATCGCAGTGGTGTCGATGGCCCCCGTCAGGCTGAACTCCTTGCCCGCCTCGACGAACTTGATCTCGTTGGACACGTCCTTGGAGTCCCCCCACATGTCGGCATCGAGCGCGCCGCTCGCCTGGATGGTGGGGACGGAGGGGTCGTCCTTCCACTTGAGGTAGTACGTGACGTCGCCCTTGACCGTGGTTCCGGAGTCAAGGGCCGCAACGTCGGAGCCCTGGGGGTCGTCGTACCAATAACTGTATTCGTGGCCATAAACGTAGCCGAGAAACGTGAGATCCTTTGTCTCGTGCTCAAGCAGGAAACCCGCGCGGGACGCCATGCCCTCGAAGCCCGCTGTGTCCTTGCTCGGCGTCGCGATGCCAGCGGTGCTGGCGTCGACGGAGCCGTCAAGGGACTTCAGGAGGTCGCCCAGCTTCTGGTTGTCCGAGACCTTGGCCTGCCTTTTGACGGTCGCGACCTCTCCCCCGTTGGCCTCGGTGGAGATGGAGAACACGTCCGTCTTGGTCTTGAACACGCTGTCATCGGAAAAAGTTCCCCCGTTGGCAGAGAAGCGGACCGTCGCAAGCTGGTCCTCCCACTGCGCATAGAGATCTACGGAGCTCTTGTCGGTGGGAAGCGTGAGGACGTCGCCAGAGGCATGCTCCTCTCCCCTGCCGTCGGCGCTGGTGTTCCAGCCCTTGAAGATCTTGCCCGGCTGGGAGAAGGCGCCGTTCGCGGCGATGGCAGCATCGATCGACGCTACGGTCGCACTGCGGTCGGGCCTGTTCGCAGAGACGGTATAGGTGGCGTCATCGGCAAGGTTGCTGTGGTAGACGATGCCATAGCTGGCGGAGTCGCTCGACCACTTGGCATAGACGACCAGGGGCGCATTGACCGTGACGGAGCTGTCGTACGCGCGTTCCACACCGTCCGCATCCCTGTAGAACCAACCCTCGAAGTGATAGCCAAGTGCCGTGGGGTCGCCTGGGACCTGCGCGCTGCCGGCTGCGGGCGTGGCGTCGGCGAGCGCGTAGCCGCGCATGGCGACGGCAGCCTTGTCCGCGACCGTTCCGTCACTGAATCTCGCCCCGACCGCCTGGGCGGCGTCCGGGGCATTGAGCCTGAAGGTAACGCTCTCGGCGGGGACCCACACGTGCTTCTGTCCGTCGGACGAGGCGTTGGCCACGGGGTAGCTGTAGCTTGTACCGTTCGAGTTAAGAGGCGAAAGCGCGCTCGTGCTTGCGTCGGCCAGCGTGAAGAGCATGAGCCTCTCGTTGCCGTTGTCCGTGCCGTTGGTTGGAACGGTGCTGCCACTGCCGGAGTTGTAGTCCGGGGCATACTTCACGAGGTGGGAGCCACCGAGCACGACGTAGTTCGTGCCCGTCTGGCCCGCGCCCGTGTCTGCGTTCTTCGCCGCAGGCGACTCGACGAGCGAGCTGCCGTCGAACTCGATGTAGCCGTTGCCCTGCGCGCCGAAGAGCGCGCCGGAGTTCTTGCCGTTGCCCTTGAGTGTCGAGTTGTCGAAGACCACTTTTCCGGTGTTGACGTTGAGCCCACCTGTGCCGCCGTTGTTGAGCTCGATGGTGGAATTGGTCACGGTGACCGTCGTGCTCGCGTTGCCGCCGATCGAGATGCCGGCCGTCGACCCGGTGTTGGAGGTGATGTGCGAGTTCACGATGTCGCAGGACGACTGGATGGTCATGCCCGTGGGATAGCGCCAGGAACTCCCTTTGTTGATCGTCAGTTCGGAGTCGCTCATGTTGAGCTGGTTCATGTAGTAGGTCTGGCCGAAGCCCGCCACGGTGAGCGAGGCGTTCTTGAGGTTGAGGTCACGAGCGTCGAACCAGGTGCGCGTCTGGGAGTTCACGCTCACGGTGCAGTTCTCGAAGGTGATGCCCGACTCGTAGAAGTTGGTGTCGCACTTGTCGTCGGCCGTGATGGTGAGGCTGTCCTTGCCACCGCTGCCCCTGACCGTTCCGCCCAGGGCGATGCCACGGGTGCCGTTCCCGCCGGCGTTGTCCTTGAACACGTAGCTGCCGTCGGTGATGGTCGAACCCGCCCTGGCGGTCAGTGCCGTGCCAAAGCCGGACATGGTCAGCGTGGCGCCATCCAGGCACCTGAGGGTCGATCCGCTCGCAAGCGTGATGCCATCCGCGCCGGTGCCCTCCATGGTGGTGACGCCGGCGACGACCAGGGTCACACCTGCGGGGATGGTGGCCGCAGCGGGCGCAGAGAAGCTGCCCTTGATCTTGATGGTCGTTATCGCCGGGTTTGCCGCTTGGAGCTCCAGCGCCTTGCCAAGGGACTTGAGGGGAGCTGTGCTCGACCCATCGTCGGCGTCGCTTCCGGTGCTGCCGTCGACCCAGAGCTCCACCGTCTCTGTCGGGGCGGACGCGGGCGGTGCCGCGGCGAGGGCGGGTGCTTCGGCGGCCGTCGCTTCAGCAGAAGCGGAGGGACTCGCCTCCTCGTCAGCAGGAGCGGCGTCGGCAGCCTCGACGCCTTCGGC
Source organism: uncultured Olsenella sp. (assembly GCF_959602185.1). Taxonomy (NCBI): domain Bacteria; kingdom Bacillati; phylum Actinomycetota; class Coriobacteriia; order Coriobacteriales; family Atopobiaceae; genus Olsenella; species uncultured Olsenella sp. The sequence continues at coordinate 151,393 of NZ_CAUGRZ010000006.1, read as the reverse complement.
GCCAGCGTCTCCCGATGTTGCTGACGCTGCCGTCCCGTCAGGAACGTCCTGCCCGTCGGACACAGGCTCAGAGGTCGATGCGGCGGCGGCGCCCGATGCCGGTTCGGCATAGCCCGGGACCGCGGGGAATCCCTGCAGTGCCAAGGCGAGCGTGAGCGCGGTGACGAGGGACCGCCTTCCCAGGCCCAGCTCCCGAGAGCTCCTTGTGGACATTCTCACTCCTTTGCTTTTATATACTAAATTTCATACAGAGTAATTTTATCTCCACCGGATGGAACAGAGGGACCCGGCGGCAAAAAACTCGTACGAAACCCAAGGGGGGTCCGTCCGACAAGGCCGCAAGCCCGACCGAACGCAGGCAGGCCAATCGGGCGGGGAGGGACGGCAACGAAGCCACTGCCACCCGAAGGAACGCTGTCGTAGGCCGGGCAACCTGCAAACCGGCTGCGGCAGGCACCTACCTGAGGTCAAATATCGAGCGCACGTGGGACATCACGCGGGTCATGGTGGCTCCAGGCACGACGCCGAGCAGCTCGTATCCACGGCGCTCGAGGTCAAGGCAACGCAGGGCCTCCACCTGAACGTAACCCCGTACCAGCCCCGTGCTCAACGGGACGTGCAAGGGATAGCCGTTGTTCGTACTAGTGACTGGCGCAACCACAACCAGGCTCGACCTGCAGTTGAAGCCATAGGTGCTCAGAACCACGGCAGGCCTGGACTTCGCAGGCTCATGTCCCACTGCCGGGGTGAAGCTCACCTCGACGAGGTCGCCCTGCTCGAGCGGCATCACTCCACCACCTCCGCCCCGACGTCATCCCCCCAGTCGGGCTCTGGGCTCGGCTCACTTCCTTCGTAGCCCCTAAAGAGGCTCTCTATGCTCTGATAGGGGGCGTCACCGTACGAACGGTGGGGACCAAGGGGTCTGAGGGTGATGAATGGTCCCTCCTCATCCGACCCACCGACGGCGTCAAGCGTCGCTCCGACATCGACCCCAAGCAGGTCGCACATCGGCTTGGGTATGCGCACCGCCCGTGAGCCGCCCCAACGACCGAGCTTCGTAGTGCCTTCCATCGTGGCGACGGCATTCATCCTTCCACCCCCTGATATGGATATTCTTCTACATATCATACCCAACGTCCAGCAGCCAAAACAAGGCGAGAGGCCCGCCGGCTTCGTGCCGGGGACCTCTCGCCCAAAGTCGCATGGCCTCGACCGAGACGAGGTTGGCTCGTCGCGGGCGCCGCCTCTTACGAGCGGAAGTTCATGTCTGAGTTTGAGTCCTTCAGCATGACGTCGTGCGCGCCGCCCTCGACCAGCGAGGTGGCCGAGACCAGGGTGATCTTGGCCTTGTCGCGCAGCTCGGGAAGGTTGAGAGCCCCGCAGTTGCACATGGTGGAGCGCACCTTGGTGAGGGAGTTCTCGACGTTGTCCTTGAGCGGGCCCGCGTAGGGGACGTAGGAGTCGACGCCCTCGACGAACGAGAGGGCCTTCTTCTCTCCCCCGAGGTCATAGCGAGCCCAGTTGCGGGCGCGGGCAGACCCCTCGCCCCAGTACTCCTTGACGTAGGAGCCGTTGACGTTGAGCCTGCGCGTGGGCGACTCGTCGAAGCGGGCGAAGTAACGGCCCAGCATCAGGAAGTCGGCACCCATGGCCAGGGCAAGCGTCATGTGGTAGTCGTACACGATGCCGCCGTCGGAGCACACGGGCACGTAGACGCCCGTCTCCTCGAAGTACTCGTCGCGGGCGCGGCAGACGTCGATGAGCGCGGAGGCCTGGCCACGGCCGATGCCCTTCTGCTCGCGGGTGATGCAGATCGAGCCGCCGCCGATGCCCACTTTGACGAAGTCAGCCCCACAGTCCGCCAGGTAGCGGAAGCCCTCGGCGTCGACCACGTTGCCCGCGCCGACCTTGACGGAGTCGCCGTAATGCTCGCGCACCCAGTCCAGGGCCAGCTTCTGCCACTCGGAGTAGCCCTCGGAGGAGTCGATGCAGAGCACGTCGGCACCGGCCTCCACCAACAGGGGTACGCGGGTCGCGTAGTCGCGGGTGTTGATGCCGGCGCCCACGATATAGCGCTTGTGTTCGTCGAGGAGCTCGTCGGGGCGCGACTTGTGGGAGTCGTAGTCCTTGCGGAAGACGAGGGACGAGAGGTTCCCGTCCTTGTCCACGATGGGAAGGGTGTTGACCTTGTTGTCCCAGATGATGTCGTTGCAGACCTTGAGGGGCACCGTGGTGTCCGCCGTCACGCACTCGGCGGCGGGGGTCATGAACTCGCTGACGAGCTTGCCGCGGTCGTCGCGCGACACGCGGTAGTCGCGGCTGGTCACGATGCCGCAGAACCTGCCATGGGGGCTGCCGTCCTCGGTCACGGGCATGGTGGTGTGGCCCGTGCGGTCGCGGAGCTCGAGCACGTCGGCCAGGGTCATGTCGGGCGTGAGCGTGGAGTCGGACACGACGAAGCCGGCCTTGTAGGTCTTGACCTCGCGGACCATGGCGGCCTCGTCCTCGGGGGTCTGCGAGCCGTAGATGAACGAGATGCCGCCCTGCTGGGCGAGTGCGACGGCCAGGCGCGGGCCGGAGACGGCCTGCATGATGGCCGAGACCATGGGGATGTTCATCTTGATGGCAGGCTCCTCGCCGCACCTGAACTTGACGAGGGGCGTCTCGAGCGAGACGTTCGCCGGGACGTTCTCGTGGGAGGAGTAGCCGGGAACCAGAAGATACTCGGAGAAGGTGTGGGACTCTCCCTCGAAGAACGTTGCCATGCAGCTCCCCTTTCTTCGCGATGCGCCACGACCTGGGCCGTGGCGCATCTTGCAGACTAAGTTGTGGTCGATTCTAGCATCCGGCACAGGCTCGGGCTACCTCGCGCCCTCCCCCATGACATCGTCGAAGTTGACCGCGATGTCATGCTTCGTGGGGACCCACTCGACCTTCTTGAACAGGGCCGCGACCGTGATGGGGATGTAGGACATCATGAAGAGCGGGAAGGTGAAGAGGTTGGTGAAGATGCGCCACTTCTTCTTGGCGTGGATGTGCTTGCGCTCGCTGATCGTGGTGATGACGGCGAGGATGAAGAACACCACGTACATAGAGGCGAAGGTCATGATGAGCGAGCCCACGCACATGGCCAGCTCGCCATCGGTGGCGATGAAGCCGTGGCTCAGGTAGCCTACGATCAGATAGGACGCGTTCACGAAGGCGGAGAGGAGCGTCAGGATCATGCCCGGGGCAACCGTCATGAGCATGTCATACGAGGCGAACTGCCCCTTGCCTATGCCATGGAGCAGGTTCCTGTTGTACGAGAAGAACACCTGGTAGAAACCCTTTGTCCAGCGCATGCGCTGAATCCAGGACGCCTTGAAGGTGAGGGGCTGCTCGTCGAAGAACTCCGCGGGGGCGTAGCCGATCTGGATGCCGTGCGCGCAGCAGAAGGTCGAGAACTGGATGTCCTCCGTCAGGGTGTGGAAGTTCCAGCCGTGCATGCCGCGGATGATGCTCGCGGCGACGAGCCAGCCCGATCCCGAGATGGCGCAGCTCGTGCCCAGCATCATGCGGGCGTTGTTGAGGAACTTCGCCTCGCGCAGGAACCAGAGGGCGTACGCCGAGCTGATCCAGCTGGAGTCGAAGTTCTTGGAGTTGCGGTAGCTGGTGCAGACCAGGTAGCCGGCGTCGAAGGCCTGGTTCATGACCTGGACGTAGTCGGGCGCGATGATGTTGTCCGCGTCCATCACGAAGAAGGCCTCGTACTTTTCCCCGTACTCGTCGAGAATGCGGTCGAAGGCGTAGTCGAGCACCCAGCTCTTGCCCTTGCGCACGAGGTCGTTGCGCTCCCAGGTGATGGCGCCGGCCTTGCGCGCCTCGTCCGCGGTGGAGTCGGTGCAGGCGTCCGCCACGACGAAGCAGTCTATGATCCCGTCATACTCCTGGGTGAGGATGGAACGCACCAAGTTGCCGATGACCGGCTCCTCGTTGTGGGCGGCGATCACGAAAGCATAGCTGTGGTTCCGCTTCGCCTTCGGCAGCACGACCGTGCCGCGCAGCATCACGCGGATGATGTAGACCAGCTGGTAGAAGTAGGCGAGCGTGAAGAACAGCCAGATGATGCCGTTGAAGATGACTATCGGCGTGAGTCCCAACCTGTTGAACACGGCCCTACCTCTCCTCGTGTGCGCGCTACGAGAGGTCGCCCATGCCCAGCTGGGGGCAGATCCTCTCCCCTGCCTCGGTGCGACCCATCGAGCTTCCCTTCAAAGATTCTAGTACAGCCAGGAGGTCCGATGGCAGGCGGTCGGCGAGCTCGATGGTCTGGCCCGTAGCGGGGTGGTCGAAGCGGATGTGCCAGGAGTGCAGGAACTGGCGCCTGAGGCCCTGGTTCTGCCGGTCGTCCCCGCGGCCGTAGAGCTGGTCACCCACGACCTGGTGGCCCAGGTGGCGCATGTGCACGCGAATCTGGTGGGTGCGCCCGGTGTAGAGATGGCACTCGAGGAGGCTGTAGCCATCGTCGAAGCGCCCCGCCTCGAAGCGCTCCAGGGTGGTGAAGGTCGTGATCGCCTCGCGCGCCATGGGGTCGTCCGAGACCGCCATGCGCAGGCGATCTCGGGTGGAGCGGGCGATGCCGGTGGTGACGGTGCCCTGCTCGGGGGCCACGTAGCCCTGGACGAGCGTGACGTAGCGACGGTCGAGCACGCGCATGCGGATGAGGTCCTGGAGCGCCTTCTGGGTCGTGTCGTCCTTTGCGGCGACCATGAGCCCCGAGGTGTCCATGTCAAGGCGGTGCACGATGCCGGGACGGTCGTCCCCTTGCAGGGTTCCCAGGCGAGAGATGCCGCAGTGGGCGACGAGGGCGTTTGCCAGTGTGTCGTCCACGTGCCCCGGGCTGGGATGGCAGACGAGGCCCGACTGCTTGGAGAGGACGATGAGGTAGTCGTCCTCGAAGCGGACATCGAGGGGTATCTCGGGGTTGGGGGCCAGGGAGCCCGGGGCAGGCTCGGGCTCGGGGACGCTCGCCTGGACGCGGTCGCCCAGGAGGACGCGCTCGCTCTTGCTGGTGGCGAGGGTGCCGTTGATGGTCACGGAGCCACCCTCGACGAGGTGCGCGCAGGCGGAGCGGCTGGGCATGCCCGGCTGGGCGGCGAGGAAGGAGTCGAGGCGCACGCCGTCGGACTCGGGCCCCACGAGGAGGCTTCGTATGGTTGTCGCTGTTGCCGGCATCTCTCGCCTCCCCTTCCACGGTCTTGGATCCCTCTTCCGGCCCGGACGCGGCGCGTCTCCATGCGTGTCCTCGCTCGGGCACGTCCCTCCTAGTCGAGTGCGCAAGCTTAAGGCGCGGAATTGCGCACTCGACGGCCGTCCGCAGGCAAACGTCACCGTTTCGCCCCTCGAATGCGCAAGCTGAAGCCTTCAGATTGTACACTCGCACGATTTCTTGGGCGAGAGAGGCGGGGCAACGTACCCGAAACCGGCTCGCACGCGCAAGCCGTAGTTGACTGCGGAGTCCTCGCCTTTCAGGGTCCGCAGCTGAGTACGCACCATCTGCGCAAACGCGCCCGGACCCTTCCAAATGCTAGTCACCTGTGGAGTTCTCACCTTTCAGAGTCCGCAACCAAAAGTCCACAGCCAAGGCCAAGGGGTCAGCGAACAGCCCTGCCTTCCGAAAGGAGACACCACTATGGAATCGCAGAGTTCCGTGAACGAAATCAGGCATCTTCGACTCGATTTTCATGGGAGCGCATACAGGACCACGCTCGATGCCCAGGTCCAATCAAACCTATTACAGGATGGGATTGACCCAATTATTAGAGGTCAATTTGCTGTAGCGGCTGGCGTTAGCCTCGGAGTAGATGTCGTCGTTTCACTCGTGACCGGCGTTACATCGGGACTCATCGTCGAAGCAATTAAAGGAATAATGAGAAAGATAAGGAAGGCCACCAAGGAAACCTTGTCTAGTGACTGCCGCCTTGGTCGAATGACGATAGAGATGGATACCTGCGACTTCGTCATCGCGACGAATGGCAGCGCTGGATTCTATGCCGAGAATGTTAACTACAATGAGCTTATTTCTCGAATGATGGATTTCTATGAACAAGAATTGGCCGCTGGTCATGCAATTTATCGCATCGAAGCGCCCTGTGATTTTAATCCCAGCGAAGACCGCTTAAAATCTGGAACTTCCGGCGTGGGAAATTTCTCGTTGTGGCTTGTAACCTATCGATATGGAAGTCGATGGCCTTGTTGCATATACGATGCCATTAATGACGTGATTATACCTACTGAAGATAAAGAAGAAATTACAAAATCTATAAATTGTGTAGATAGATTCTATTCCGCAAATTGATAACAAATAGCATTGATGCATACGAATCGCCGACCTACCATGAACCAATGCGGTGTGCGCATAATTGCAAGCGCGGCGATTTATTTGTCATAACGTCGCCGCTAGTTAACCAGGCGCACATGCCAATGACATGCCGCCGCCCGGTCACGCACACCCATCGAGCGGCAGGGTACATGCGCCATAAGACAAAACACACACGAGCCTTCGGAGTCTACTGCATGGAAAGTGCGATTGTGTCGATTCCACACACCCAATGACCCTCGGTTTGGACGGGAAGTGCGTTTGTGTAGAGAAAAAGAGCGCTTTCATGCCGACAGACAGTCTTTTTTCCTACACAAACGAACTTCCCGTCCATTTGGGTGCCGAAACGGAGCCCCAAGTCGACACAAACGAGCTTTACGTTTTGGCACTCATCAGACTGGGGAATCCGACGATTCCACTTCACCATGAGAGGATCATTACGGCGAAGCAATCCATTCTTGCGCCCTGTTGCCCCTGAGAATCTCACCACACCAACTCCTGCAGGCGCCTGAACGCAATCCGGAACCACGGCAGATGCCCCTCGTCAAAGAAGGACTCATGACCGCTCTGCCAATGAGCGGAGCAGCACCATTGAGAGTAGATGCCCGAACCGAGCAGCCGAAGCTCACGCGCGCTGCCGATGATTTTGGCCAGTTCGTCGGTGTCATAAGAGGCGCTGTGGTAGGCCGCCGCGAAGGTGCCTCCGACGTCCATCCCGATGTCGTCGCTCGCGCCGATGCTTTCTTTGGATGAGAATAACTCAGTAGGCGTGACGCCGACGCTCCGCTCGCTCAGCCGCGTTCTTCGCAAAGCGTGCAAATCCCCTGGGTGAGAAGGGTGACGACCTCCTGGATCTGCCGCTCGGTCTGGACGTAGTCGAACGACACGCCAAAGTGGTTAGCCTCGTGGTCACTGCCCGGCTCGATGCGCCAAAGGATGTCAATGAGCTCCGCCTCGCGCTCCGTGTCATGGGCGTTCGTCTTAAGGTGGTACGTCTCGTCGCACTCGGTGCTCAACGAGAAGCCCGGACGCCCCTACCCGCGGTAGACGCTTCTCGTCTCCTGGACCTCCCCCTTCATGGAAAGCCCCAGCAACCCCGCCGCCGACTTGGTCAACGCCCCGGACCGAACGACCGTGACGCTGCGCTTCCGCGAGTCGTTGAACTCGTCCAGGCGCCGCAGGCCGCTCGTCGTGAGGCTGATTCCGCGCACGGTCTCGAGCGGCAGCAGCCTGCCCCGCGCGTCCTTCCAGAGCTCGAGCCGCGTGCACCAGCCAAGCTGGCCCAGGTACGCAAGGGCGTCCGCGATTCTGACGTCGCTCCCCTCGGGACCTTGAAGATCGGGGGCGGCACCCTCGGAGACGTCGCGAATCAGCGTCATCCAGTTGGCTGCGTCATAAAGCGAGATGGGTGGCACGGCACTGCCGTTGGGAATCACCCACTCCTCGCGCCCGAATCGCCCCAGCTCCTTGCTCGCAAAGGGGACCATGCCGTCCCGACAGTACCTGCGGACCTTGTCCTCCGACCAACCCCAGGCCTTCGCCGCCTCAGATGCCTTCACGCCGCCCCCTTGGTAGGTCGTGGTCCCGCATTGACGTCACACTCATTATGGGCGGCAAGCGCTCGTGGTTCCAGTCGTCTAGCCACAGCCGTTCAACATGGTGGGCATCACTTTTCAAGACACGAAGGGCCACGCTACCCGTTGATTCTCACTTCGCGGTGATTAGGAATCAGGGTCAAGTCCACACCGACGGATATCGGCGATTCCGTCAGAGTCTCTCGAGGCTCTCCCCGTCGAGAAGAAAATCGAAGAGCCCCGTCACCAGGACGCCCTCCTCGGTATACCAGGGGGCAACTGCGTCCCTGGCAACGATGACCTTCTTGAACGAGTCGTCGATCTTGAGAAGCGACCTCTGCTCCTGCAGGGTCTTCTCGTGGGTCGGTAGGGAGTACGCGGATTGGACGTAGTAGCGCCGGGAACCCTTGTTGCAGACGAAGTCGACCTCCAGCTGCTTCCGGGACGACCCACCCTCGGTATTCGTTTCCGAGGTATTGAGGACGCCCACATCCACGTTGTACCCCCGGGAGACGAGCTCTGTGTAGAGGACGTTCTCCATTATGTGGGTCTCCTCGATCTGACGGAAACCAATCTGGGCATTTCTCAGTCCCATGTCCGAGAAGTAGTACTTGACGGGCGAACCGATGTACTTGCGGCCCTTTATGTCGTATCGCTGAGCTTCTTCGATTACAAACGCGTCCTCCAAAAAGCCAATCCGGCTACGCACCGTGGTGGGACTCACGCCCTTTCCCTTTACAGTTTTGAACGTGTCAGCTATCCTCGTCGGGTTTGTCAGGGACCCTATGCCGGAGGCAAGCACGCTGAGAAGGTCGGCAAACTCCGCGTCGTCGCGTATCGCGTTGCGCTCGACCAGGTCCCTGATATACGTCTCACGGTTGAGCGCCTGCAGTGTGCCCATCTTCTCCTCGTCCGTACCCTCGAGCACCACCAGGGGGATGCCGCCAAACTGTACGTACTCCGCCCAGCCATCAGACTTCTCGCCATCATACGTCGACATGAACTCAGAGAAACTGAGTGGCCTCATACGGACCTCGTCGCCGCGCCCACGGAACTGAGTGATGATGTCCCGAGATAGGAACCTGGCATTGCTACCGGTGACATATACATCCAAATTACGCCTGCGGAGAAGGCCGTTGAGGACCTTCTCGAAGCCCTCCATCTCCTGCACCTCATCGAGCGGTACATAGTAGGGTCCCTCATCGGAAGTAAGCTCCTTTATGGGGGAGTAGAACATCTTGTAGTCGAGGTACTCCTCGTTCTCGGGATCGTCGAACGCCATCTCGATGATTTGATCCCCCGTGACGCCACTCTCCAGCAGGTGCCTCTTGAACTGCTCGAAGATGAGAAAGGACTTTCCGCAGCGGAGCACGCCAGTCACTACCTTGATGAAGCCGTTCCATTTCTTTCCGATGAGCAGATTGAGATAGTGGTCTCGCCTTATTTCGGTGCTCGACATTCGCCCGGTCATAAGTGACTCACTGCTGTCACAAAATGCTGATTAATGCATTTTCAATCATCAGAAATATATCGTAGCAGCCCTCATGTATCTAGGCAGTAGAGGTAGCAAGCCAACGAGGACGCGCTTGACGTACGAATCAAATAATCGATTCGATTCGCATTTGACTCTTAGAGGTTCTCTGCCCAAGCATCTAGGGCAGCGGCATTCATCTTGAGCTTGTCCTTGTAGGCACAGGCGGAAATGTCAAAAAGATCAAGGGGAATCGACCTATAGAGCAGGCTGAGCTTGCATAGGTAAAGAACGCAGTGAGCCCCGTCGAAGCATTTTTCCTTCTTCTGATTATGCTTGATATGCATAATTCGTACTCTATTGTTCTTAAGCTTGTCAAGAAACCCATCGCTGTTAGCAGAAGTTTCTTTATCAAAGACCACGTTGTCATATTCGACAAGAAGAGCTTCGAGACACTCTTTCAATGTTTGACGTCTGGTGTTAGCGGGCAACTTTTTCCGCGCAACGAGGATCTCCGCCATGGGCTCTGCCAGCTCAACCGCAAAGGCCAAGGACACGTCTCTTGGCATGCCGTTTTTTGAAACCGCATACAGGTACATTTGATTAATTATGTCAAGCTCTTCAAGGAGCAATATCCAACGTTCAAATAAATCGCCTGTCAACACATCCTGGAAGTAGCGGAAATCCTGAATCTGAACAGGAGCGATGCGGCTCAGCAGTTTGTAAGCAATTAAAAATAGGCGTTAACTCCCCCTCTACCATTGTGTACGCCTGAGTTTTACTATCCGATTCGGCTGACTGTCACATTGTCGGCGGCGGCCCCCGTGGCAAAGCGAGACTGGACCGGTCACTGCCCAACCAGGCACCATCACGACCTTCTCGGGACGGTCCTGCAACGAACTCGTGGTCACCGAAAAGAGGTCCGGCCGGCCATCCATCTCGCCGCAGCCGGAGCCGGAGCGCCCATGCGGGAACTCCTCTGCGAGGGGGGCACATCCGCTCGTCTCGTGGAGAGGGTTTTCCTTGTCGCGCCAGAGCCAGTGACAAGGTGGAGGGCTTCCACATCACGCGCACCATCATCGACAGCGAGGTCGTAGCGGATTGTGCAGCGACGGTGCCTCTGGCCAACACCTGACGGAGCCAGGCAGAACTTGTCAGGCACGCCTATCCCCGCCCGAGTGTGCAAGCTTAAAGCACGGAATTGCGCACTCGACAGCAACTTGGAGACAATCTACAGCGCTTAGGACCTCCGAGTGCGCAAGCTGAAGCTTTCAGATTGCGCACTCGCGTAAGCGCGGGAGGGGGCTCGCGACGATTGCGCACTCGAGGGCGGGTGCGGGAGACAAGCGACAGGAAAAGGCAAGAAACACAAACAGGCAAGAGGGACCGGCGGCCTCGCCCCCACCCGTCCCTCTCGCTTACAAAACGGTCGCTCCTGGCCCCGCTCCCCTACGCCGTGAGCCCTTCCACCGCAGCCTTGAGCTCGTCCGTGCGGTTCGTGGCCTCCCAGGTGAAGTCGGGATCCTTGCGGCCGAAGTGGCCGTACGCCGCCGTCTTCTGATAGATGGGCCGCCTCAGGTCCAGGTCGCGGATGATCGCGCCGGGCCTCAGGTCGAAGACGCGCGCCACGGCCGCGTCCAGCACGGAGTCGTCCACGATGCCGGTGCCCTGCGTGTCCACCATGATGGAGAGCGGCTCGGTAACGCCGATCGCGTACGCCAGCTCGACCTCGCACTTGCGTGCGAGCCCCGCCGCCACGACGTTCTTGGCCACCCAGCGCGCCGCGTAGGCACCGGAGCGGTCCACCTTGGTGGGGTCCTTGCCGCTGAACGCGCCACCGCCATGCCGGCCCATGCCGCCGTAGGTGTCCACGATGATCTTGCGGCCGGTGAGGCCCGTGTCGCCCATGGGCCCGCCCACCACGAAGCGCCCCGTGGGGTTGACGTAGATGGTCGCGTCCTTCCAGGCGATGCCGGCCTCGTCCAGGACGGGGCTTATGACCTGCTCGATCATGTCGCGCCGGATCTGCGCGAGCTCGACGTCGGCCGCATGCTGGGTGGACACGACGACGGCCGTGACCTCGACGGGGCGGTCATCCTCATAGCGCACCGTCACCTGGGTCTTGCCGTCCGGACGCAGGTAGCCCAGGCTGCCGTCCTTGCGGACCTCGGCCAGGCGCTGCGCCATCCTCTGCGCCAGGTAGATGGGCATGGGCATGAGGACGTCGGTCTCGTCCGTGGCATAGCCGAACATCATGCCCTGGTCGCCGGCGCCGATGCGCTCGCAGGGGTCCTCGTCCCCCGCACGGGCGAAGCTCCCGTCCACGCCCTGGGCGATGTCGGGGCTCTGCTCGTGGATCATGTTGATCACGCCGCAGGAGTCGCAGTCGAAGCCGTACTTGGCGCGGTCGTAGCCGATGCGACGCAGGGTCTCGCGCACGATGCCCTGGACGTCCACGTAGGCCTGGGTGCGAATCTCCCCCATGACGGCGATGGTGCCCGTGGTGGCGAAGGTCTCGCAGGCCACGCGCACGTCCTCGAGGCGAGCGGGGTGCCCGGAGGGAGACACGTAGCCCTCCGCCTCAAGGCGTGTCTCCTTCTCGATGATCGCGTCGAGGATGGCGTCCGACACCTGGTCGCAGATCTTGTCGGGATGTCCCTCGGTCACGGATTCCGAGGTGAAAAGGTAGTTCCTGTGCGCCATGTCAGCGCCCCTTCCCGGTGCCAGCGCACCTTTGCGGGGCCAGGCGGCCCCTGTTCCAATAGAGGGGACATCGCTGTTGCTGGCACGCGGCTCCCCCGTCTTCCAGGCCCTTGGCCTGCCGAGATTTGGCACCATGCCCTGAGGCTGGTTGCCGGAGCTTCATGGGGCTCGGTCCCTCAGCTCTTTGCGCCTCGCGGCGCCTCTTGACGAGCGAGTACACAGTATGACATCACGCCCGCGCTGTAAACCAGATTTTTGAGAGCAGTTCAAAACTCACGATGCCGCGACGGGGCGGACGTCGGACAGGATGACGTCGATGGGCCGCAACCACGATGACAGGCAATCAAGATGTCATGACGGCAGGGGTCTACCCTAAACGGTGATGCTGCCGCCAGGACCCCACGGCAGCGGCTCAGTGCCGCCCCCTACGCCAAGCGCGCGCCAGCTATGGCAGCCGCCTCCCCGGGCGTCCCCATGCCCTCGATCGAGAGGTCGAGCAGGGAGCTTGCCAGCACGTCCTTGTCACCGAAGCGCTCGCCTCCGGCGGACACGAGCGACGTCACCAGGAAGCCGCCCGCGGCAAAGGTGGCGGCGAGCTCGCTGTTTACGTCCTGGCGCACGATGCCCTCGGTCTTCGCACGCTCAATCTGGGCAGCCAGGATCCTGACCGTGCGGAGGAAATGGCTGTTGGAGAGGGGCAGCGCTCCCTCCCCCGACTCGGTGAGCTCGCGCGTGAGCGCCAGGGCGAGGGGGCTTCCCGTCCTGAGCCGCTGCGCCAGCTCGGCGCAGAGGCCGCTCAGCGCGTCGCGCGCGGTGGGCGCCTCCGAGACCACGCGTTCGATGGACGAGACCAGCTCGTCGCTCGCGACCTCGAAGATCGCATGGACCAGCTCGTCGCGGTCGGCGAAGTAATAGTAGAGGGCGCCCTTGGACATGCGGCAGCGGTCGGAGACCTCGCTCATCTGGAAGTCGGTGCTGCCGTGCTCTGCCATGAGCTCAGAGGCGGCGGTCATGATGCGCTCACGGGTGGCGGCGCTCTTGCGCGTCTTGGACGAGGACCTGAGCCGCTGGCGCGTGCGCTCCACCTGCCCCTCGACGACGCCATGTGCGACGCCCCTCATGGCGCGCGCCGCACCGGCGACCTCGACCGCAGCCTGCTCGTTGATGATACCCATCGCCGTCCTTCCCCCTTGGCCGCGACGATTCTAGCATGCAGGAACGAGAATTTTTGAACTTCTCCCCCCAACGCACCAATCGAGGGGGAGAGAAGCGCGTCGTCTTGATGCCGCGACGCCCGTCTCATGCAGGATAAGCGCAGCTCACGACCCGGTTGTTTCGCCCCTCTCCCCCTGTAGTTCGTTGATGAAATTTTTGACTCACATTCAAATGAACGTGCGCCTTGGGTAGACTGTCGCAGAAAAACGTCGGGCCCTGGGGCCCCGTGGCAAGGAGCGCTATGAAGACGGCGGCAAAGATATTCCTCCGGGACCTGAGGCGGATCCTGCGCAACCCCGTGGCCGTGGTGGTCACCCTGGGGGTCTGCGTCATCCCCTCCCTATATGCGTGGTTCAACATCCTTGCCAACTGGGACCCCTACAACAACACCTCGACCGTGCCCGTCGCGGTGGTCAACGAGGACCAGGGCGCCAATGCCGGCAGCAGGGGCTTCGTGAACGCGGGCGACATGGTGGTCGAGCGCCTGAGGCAGAACGACCAGCTGGGCTGGGACTTCACCGACGAGGGAGCCGCGCGCGAGGGCGTGGGCTCCGGCCACTACTACGCCGCCATCATCATCCCCCCCGACTTCAGCTCCACCCTCGCCGGGGTGCTCGAGGGAAAGACCGCCAAGGCGGACATCCAGTACCTGGTCAACGAGAAGGAGAACGCCGTCGCCCCCAAGGTGACCGACACCGGCGCAACCACCCTCGAGGACCAGGTGGGCGACGAGTTCGTGAAGGTCGTGGGGGAGGTCGTGACCCAGCGGGCGGCAGACCTGGCCGGGACCGTCCAAGGCCAGGCAAGGGATGCCAGCCGGGGCGCACTCGCAGACCTCCAGGGCGTGCGGGACAGCCTGGGGGAGCTCCAGGACAGGCTCTCTGACGCGAGCCAAAGGGTGGACGGCGCGCGCGGCGGCGTGGGAGAGGCGCGCCAGGCGCTGCAGGGGCTCTCTGGCGACGGGGACGGGGTCGCGTCGCAGCTCGACGACGGGCTTGCCAGCATAGGCGCGGCGCGCGGCAAGGCCCGCAGCCTCGCCGCGGAGCTCGACGCCGCAGTTGCCAAGGGGTCGGCCGGCGTCTCGGGGCTCTCCACCACCGCCTCTCACGACCTGGGCAGGCTCGCGGGCGACGTGGGATGGGCCCAGGGCCGGCTGGACGATGCCATCGCACGCCTCCAGACTACGCTCCAGTCCACACAGGAGCTCAAGGTGACGCTGGAGGGCCTGCGCTCGACCACGGCCTCCCTCCAGGGGGCGGGAGGCAGCTCGGCCGAGCTGGGACGCGAGCTCCAGGGCAGGATCGACGCGGAGGTCAGCGTGCTGGCCGGGCTCAGCGACGCCCAGGCCGCCCGGCTCGAGGAGCTGAGGCGCGTCTCGTCCTCCGTGTCCGCGGGCGCGGACGACGTGAGGGGGCTCTCCTCCTCCGTGAACGATGCCATCCAGGGCAGCGCCAGCGAGCTCGACGACCTCAGGTCGGCCCTCGCCGACGACTCCCTGCCCCAGCTCGAGGCCTCGCTCGACCAACTCGCGGACGCGGGGGCCGGCCTCGCGGGCGCGGCGCGGCAGGTCTCGCCCACCCTCGCCCGCGCCGACGGCAGCCTGGTGCAGCTCGACCAGACCCTCGTCCAGGCGAAGGCGGCCCTTGACGCGACCGCGGGGTCCCTTGCCACGGCGAGGGACGGCGTCTCCCAGCTCGCCGACGACCTGGTCGCCATCCAGGGCGGAACGGCCTGGAGGCTCCTCTCCGCGGCGGGCAAGCTCGACGCGCAGCGCGTGGGAGAGCTCCTCGGCTCGCCCGTGGAGCTCCGGAGCCAGGCGGTCTTCCCCGTTCAGAACTACGGCTCGGGCGTGACGCCCTTCTACACCAACCTCGCGCTCTGGGTGGGCGGCTTCGTGCTCGTGGCCATCTACAAGCGCGAGGTGGACCTCGAGGGGCTGGGCGTGGGGCACATCCGTCCCTGGCAGGGCTACCTGGGGCGCTGGGCGCTCTTCAGCCTCCTGGGGCTCGTGCAGGCCCTCGTCTGCTGCCTGGGCGACCTCGCCCTGGGCATCCAGTGCCTGCATCCCGTGGCCTTCGTCCTCGCCGGCGTAATCGAGTCCTTCGTGTACGTCAGCGTGGTCTTCGCCCTCTGCGTCGCCTTCAAGCACATCGGCATGGCGCTGGGCGTCCTCCTCGTGATCGTGCAGATCCCGGGCTCATCGGGCACCTATCCCATAGAGATGATGCCCGGCTTCTTCCAGGCCCTGAACCCCTGGCTCCCCTTCACCTACGGCATCAACGCCATGAGGGAGGCCATCGCGGGCTACTACGGCAACCTCTACCTGCAGAACCTGCTCGTGCTCCTCGCCTTCCTCGCGCCCGCCCTGCTCGTGGGCCTCGCCGCCCGTCGCAGGCTCGTGAACATCAACGCCCTCTTCGACGCCCGCCTCGCCCAGACGGAGCTCATGGTGAGCGAGAGGGTCGCGCCCCCTCGGCAGGGGCCGGGCATACGGGAGCTGCTGCGCGCCATCTCCGGCTCCGAGGAGTACCGCGAGCGCCTGACGCGGCGCGCGGCGCGCTTCGAGGAGGCCTACCCCACCCTCGTGAGGCGCGGGTTCGCCTGCCTCGCCGTGATTCCCGTGGCGCTCTGCGCGCTCCTCTTCGCCCTCGACGCCAAGATGCCGCTCCTGGTGCTGTGGGTCGTCTCGCTCGTCGTCATCTGCAGCTACCTCATCGTCGTGGAGTACCTGCACAGCCACCTCTCGAGCCGCGCCGAGCTGGGCTCGCTCCCGCACGAGAGGCTTCACGAGCTCCTGGACGAGGAGCTAGGCCAGGAAGGGGGCGATGCCCGATGAGCCGCGTCCTCGAGGTCGCCAGGAGGGACTTCCTGGCGCTCAGGCACAACGTGATCGCGCTCGTGGTCTGCGTGGGGCTGGTGGTGGTCCCCAGTTTCTACGCCTGGTTCAACATCGCCGGGGCCTGGGACCCGTACGGCAGCACGGGCAACCTCAAGGTGGCGCTCGCCAACTCCGACGAGGGCTACAAGGGCGAGCTGGTGCCCGTCGAGCTCAACGTGGGCGACCGCGTGGTCGCGCGCCTGCGCCAGAGCGACAAGGTGGGATACGTGGTCTGCGACGAGGACCAGGCCCTCGAGGGCGTGAGGAGCGGCGAGTACTACGCCGCCATCGTGATCCCCCGCGACTTCAGCCGCAAGATCCTGGGGATCCTCTCTCCCGGGGCGACCAAGGCCCAGGTCAGCTACTACAGCAACGACAAGAAGAACGCCATCGGCAAGATCGTGACGGGCAAGGTGTCGACCTCCGTCCAGGAGGAGATAGACTCCTCCTTCGCCGACGCGGTGACCCAGGTCGGCGCCTCCGTCCTGCAGGACCTGGGCAGCTACCTGGACGACGACCAGACCACCCGCCTCGCCTCCTCCTTCGAGGGGCTGCTCGCCCGCAGCTCGCAGTCGCTCAGGCAGGCCTCGGGCACCCTTCAGAGCTACCAGGCAGTGGTGGACTCGCTCCAGGGACTCATGGGGAGCGCCGACGCCCTCCTCGCCGGCACCCAGGGCGACGGCGGGACCCTAGCGCAGTCGCTCTCGCAGGCGGCGGGCGGCGTGAGGGGTCTCGGAGGGGGTCTCGAGGACGCCGGCACGACCGTGTCGAGCTCGCTCCAGAGGGGCGCCTCGAGCCTGGACGGCGTGTCCTCGGCGCTCGACTCCGCATACAAGACCCTGGACGGGCAGGGCTCCGACCTCTCCGACGGCCTCGCCAAGGCCAAGGCGGAGGTCGACCAGAGGAGGGCCGACCTCCAGGCCCTGAGCGACGACCTGGACGGCAGCGACACGCTCTCGGCCCAGCTCGAGGACAGCCTGGGGGACGACGCCGCCAGGCTCCAGGACGTCCGGCAGCTCCGCCTCACCATCCAGGGGCTGAACCGCCGCGTCTCCTCCGCCCTCGACGACCTGGGGCAGCTCTCCGACGCCCTGCAGGGGGCCATTGACGACGTGGACGGCTCCCGGAGGGACGCAACCGGCAGCAAGGCCGAGCTCGAGGGCCTCGTCGCGGACGCCAAGGACCAGCTCTCCTCGGGGCTTTCGACGTGGCAGGGCGAGCTCGGGCAGAGCCTGGGCTCGCTCGCGGACGACATGGAGGAGGCAGCCGGGAGGGCCGATTCCGTCTCGTCCCAGGCGAGCTCGGCCATCCAAGGCGCCCAGGGCAAGGTGGCGGACGCCACGAGCGGCCTCGACGGCATGGGGCAGACCCTGAGAGAGGCGCGGGCGCGCCTCGACTCCGCGGCGGACCGCATGGACGCGACGAGGGCGAGCCTCGACGAGGCCCTCGCCTCCGCGGACGTGGACCGCGTGCGCGCCGTCCTGAGCGGCGACCCCGCCGACCTTGCCGACTTCGTCTCGTCTCCCGTGAGCCTCCAGCGTGACGCGGTCTTCCCGGTCCAGAACAACGGCTCGGCCATGGCGCCCTTCTACACCACCCTGGCCATATGGGTCGGCGCCGTCATCCTCTGCGCCCTGGTGAGGACGGGCCTCTCGCCCGATGCCCTGAGACAAACCGGCGCCAGGCCCCGTCACGCCTACCTGGGCCGGCTCACCTTCTTCGCCGTCGTCGGCCTGGCCCAGACCACGCTCGTGCTCCTGGGGGACCTCTTCTTCCTCAAGATCCAGTGCCTGCACCCCTGGCTCTTCCTGCTCGCGGGATGGCTGGCCTCCCTCGTCTTCGTGAACCTGACCTTCGCCCTCACGGCGAGCTTCGGCGACGTGGGCAAGGCCATCGCCGTCTTCCTCATGGTGATCCAGGTGGCGGGCTCGGGCGGGACCTTCCCGCGCGAGATGCTGCCCTCCGGTTTCTTCCAGGCGGCCTACCCCTTCCTGCCCTTCGTGCACGCGGAGAAGGCCATGCGCTGCGCCATCGCGGGACTCTGGGGGGCGGACTATTGGCTCGCCCTGGCACGTCTGCTTGCCTTCCTGCCGCCGGCGCTGCTGCTGGGACTCCTCCTGCGCAAGCCCGTGGCGCGGCTCACGAGTTGGATGGAGCGCAGCCTCGAGTCCACGAGGCTGATGTAGGGCCAACGGGACCGGCGGGCGCGCGACTTCCACACGCACCTGCCGCTGCGTCACCCCCCATAGCAGGACTCGCGCTGTCGCGCTGCCTGCGGACGCCCGTCCCGAACGCCTATACTGGGCGAGTTGGACAACACCTCGCGCGGCATCCCGCGCCAGCACGTCAGGAGAGACCCCGTGTCAGACACCAGACTCGTACGCGTGCGCTTCGCGCCCTCCCCCACCGGCAAGCTCCACGTGGGAGGCGCCCGCACGGCCATCTACAACTGGGCCTTCGCCCGCGCGAACGGGGGCAGCTTCGTCCTGCGCATCGACGACACCGACCCGACCCGCTCCACGGACGAGAACACCCAGATCATCCTGCGCGCCATGCGCTGGCTGGGCCTCGACTGGGACGAGGGCCCCGACGTGGGCGGCGACTTCGGTCCCTACAAACAGACGGAGCGTCTTGCGCTGTACCACGACGCAGCCCAGCGCCTGGTGGCCGAGGGCAAGGCCTACTACTGCTTCTGCACGCCCGAGAAGCTCGCGGCGGACAAGAAGGCCGCAGAGGAGAGGCACGACCCCTTCCAGGGCTACCAGCGCACCTGCCGCAACATCGACCCGACCGAGGCCCAGGCTCGCGTGGACGCCGGCGAGCCCCACACCATCCGCATCAAGGTGCCCGACGACCGCGGCGACGTGGTGATCCCGGACGCCGTCCACGGCGAGGTGACCTTCAACGCCCGCGAGCTGGACGACTTCATCATCTTCCGCTCCGACGGCACGCCCACCTACAACTTCGCCACCGTGGTGGACGACGCCCTGATGCGGATCACCCACGTCATCCGCGGCGACGACCACCTCTCCAACACCCCGCGCCAGGTCATGGTCTACGAGGCCTTGGGCGCACCCACGCCCACCTTCGCCCACATCTCCATGATCCTGGGGCCGGACGGCAAGAAGCTCAGCAAGCGCCACGGCGCGACCTCCGTCGAGGAGTACCGCGACCAGGGCTACGACGCGGACGCCTTCGTCAACTACCTGGCGCTCCTCGGCTGGGCCCTGGACGGCGAGACCACCATCGTCCCCCGCGACGTCCTGGCCAGCCGCTTCTCGCTCGACCACGTGTCCAAGAACCCGGCGACCTTCGACTTCAAGAAGCTCGACTGGATCCAGGGCCAGTATGTTCAGGCCATGAGCGACGCGGAGTTCTCGCAGCGGGTGCTCCTCCCCCAGCTGCACGAGGCGGGGCTCGTCGCCGACGACCCCAAGGCCGTCTACCGCGCGAGCGCCCCCTGGTTCGACCTCCTGTCCAGCATCCTCAAGCCCCGCACCACGCTGGCCCCCGACGTGGTCGAGAAGTCCCGCTTCCTCTTCGAGGGAGAGGAGCTCGCCTTCGACGAGAGGTCCGTCGCCAAGAACCTGGCAAAGGAGGGCGCACGCGGCTACCTCAAGGCGGCCGCCGAGGCGCTTGCCGCGCTGGGCGAGGACGAGTGGAACGCAACGCGAATCGACGCCGCCCTCGAGGCGCTGCCCGAGAGGCTCGGCGCCAACAAGCGCAAGTTCTACGGCGCCGTGCGCGTGGCGGAGTGCGGGAACCAGGTCTCTCCCCCGCTGGGAGAGTCCCTCGAGCTCCTGGGCCGCGACATGGTCCTGGCGCGCCTCGAGCGCGCCCTGCCCCTCACCGAGACGAGCGAGGGCTAGCCGCCCGGATTGGGCACAATGGGCATGCATGCGGGCCGGGGCACCCCACGGGAGCTGCCTCGGCCCGCCAACTTTGACGACGTTCGCCGGCAGGGGCCGGCGGCAGCTAGGAGAGACGCCCCATGATGACCACCTCGGCGTTCGAGATCCTGGGCCCCATCATGGTGGGCCCCTCCTCGTCGCACACCGCCGGCGCCCTGAGGATCGCCCTCGTGGCCCGCTCGCTGGGTCCCCGCGAGCTCAGGAGGGCAGAGTTCACCCTCTACAACTCATTCGCCCACACCTATAGGGGCCACGGCAGCGACCGGGCGCTCGTGGCCGGGATCCTGGGACTCGCCCCGGACGACGTGCGCGTGCGCGACTCCTTCGACCTGGCCCGCGAGGCGGGGATCGAGTTCTCGTTCCTGCCCAGCGAGGAAGGAGCGGGCATGCACCCCAACACGGTGACCGTCACCATGCACGGCGCCGATGGCTCGAGGGTCGCCGTGACGGGCGAGTCCCTGGGCGGGGGCAGGGTCAGGATCGTCTCCATCGACGGCGTACGCGTGGAGATATCGGGCGACTACCCCACCCTCTTCGTGGCACACAAGGACAAGCCCGGCGTGCTGGCGGCGCTCACCAGCGGCGTCTCCGCCTCCTCCTCCAACATCGCCACCCTGCGCACCTTCCGCGAGAGCCGCGGGGGCAAGGCCTACACGGTCTTCGAACTCGACGAGGCCGTGGACCAGGGGCTCGTCGACTTCCTCTCGCGCGGGCCCAACATCCTCTCGGCGAGCGTCGTGGACGTGCCGGGCGCGCCCCACGTCCCGGCGGACGCGACGCTGGCACACGGCTTCGACAACGGCGCCGAGCTGCTCTCGCTCTGCGCGCGCGAGGGAGTGGGCATCGGCGAGACCATGCGCCTGCGCGAGCTCGAGCTCACGCCCGCGGTTGACGTGGACGCCCAGATGGCGCGCGTGATCGCGGCGCTCAGGGACGAGGTCGCGGGGCCGATCGCAAGCCCCTCCCCCTCACTGGGCGGCCTCATCGGGGGCCAGGCCCGCGCCGTGAGCGACGCCGCGGGGAGACTGGGCGGCCCCCTCATGGGAGAGAGCCTCTCGCGCGCGACCAGCTACGCCATGGCGGTGCTGGAGCGCTCCGCCAGCATGGGCGTGATCGTGGCCGCGCCGACGGCGGGGTCGGCGGGCGTGGTGCCGGGCGCATTGCTGTCGGTGGCCGAGGCGGTGGGCGCGAGCGACGAGGAGCTCGCGCGAGCGCTCTGGAACTCCTGCGCCGTCGGGGCCATCATCGCCCAGAACGCCTCCGTGGCGGGGGCCGAGGGCGGCTGCCAGGCCGAGGTGGGCAGTGCCGCCGCCATGGCTGCGAGCGCCCTGGCGGAACTCCTGGGGGCGAATCCCGCGACCTGCCTCTCGGCCGCCTCGACGGCCATCGCCAACCTCCTGGGACTGGTCTGCGACCCGGTGCGCGGCCTGGTGGAGTATCCCTGCCAGAACCGCAACGCCATCGGCGTGGCCGACGCCTACGTCGCGGCGCAGCTGGCACTCTCGGGCGTACTGGACCCGCTGCCCTTCGACGAGGTGGTCGCGGCAATGAGGTCCGTGGGGGACGCGCTGCCCGCCACCCTGAGGGAGACCGCCCTGGGCGGCCTCGCGGCGGCGCCGTCGGCGATGGGCGCCCGGAACGCCTGCTCGGGCTGCGGGGGCTGCACGCGATAGGGATGGCCGTCAGGCAGGCACGACGAACCGCAGGCAAAACGGCACCCAACGCACCACGTCACAGGCAATGCGGCATTCGACGCGCCCCATCAGCCGGGGCGCGCTTTTCTTGTGCTTCTCCCCGGCGAACCACAGGCAAACCGAGGCTCCGAGCAGTCTTTGCCCGTCCGGGCACAGTTTGCTTGCGCCTCTCCCCTAGCAAAGCACAAGCAAATTGTTGGCATCGCCGGCAAGTTGTTGGCAGCGGCGGGAAGGCCGCGCGTCGCGGGGCAAACGGGCTCCACGCCCACGTTTGTCGGTGTTCTCACCCGCCCAAGGTACCGACGAACGGCCTCTATGTGCCTGAATCAACCAGAAAGCCCTGGAATGTCGGTTGTTTGGGCAGGCGAGAATACCGACGACTTTGGTCCAGGCCGCAGAACGCGAGCGCGTAAGTCCGGGCCGCAGATAGCAGGCACGCAGGTCCGGACCCGCACAAGCCCGGGCAGTGGGCCACCGTGGCCTATCCCCTGCGCCCCGCCGAGCCTCGCATGCTGATGGTGACGGAGCCTCCGCCACGCCCGTGCCCACCGCCCCTGCGACCGGAGGCGACGGAGGCGAGCCGGTCCCTCAGCGACTGCACGCGACGGTAGATGCTCCTCCCGCCACGGGAGCGCAGCCCCAGGAGCGGGGCCGCGAGCAGCGTGGGGCCGAAGAAGGTGACGATGCGCCAGACGAGGAAGCCCGCCGAGGTGGAGGGGCCAAACATGTGGCCGTAGAACATGACGAAGCCACCCTCCGCCCCGCCCGTCCCACCCGGCAGGGGCACCGCCGAGGCGACCATCTGGACCATCGAGCCCGCCGCCAGGCACTCCACGAAGTCCGCCTGGATGCCAAAGGCGCGCAGCACGAACCAGGGGATCATGTAGAGGCAGGCGAGCTGCGCCATGGTCACCACGAGGGTGAGGAGCATGGAGGGCACGTCCTGGGCGGCGCGCTTGAAGGCGTCAGAGAACTCCATGACCTGGACGTTGACCATCTCGTCCCAGTGGGAGCGGTCCTTGAGCCAGTGCCGGGAGTCCGCAAGGCGAATCGCGCGGTTGCCCACGCGAATCACGAGCCTGGGACAGAGGCAGACGACGAAGAGGCCCGCGAGCTCGAGGAAGTGCACCGCGAAGACCACCAGGTTGAGGATGATGATGTCGCCGTAGGTCTGGAAGAAGTACGAGAGCTTGGCGAAGAGCATGATCGCGGCGAAGAGCACGACGCCCAGTTGGAACATGATGAAGCGCGTGAACTGGGTGGCGCTGGCCTCCCCCACGTCCAGGCCCGTGCGCGTCAGGCGATAGATCTGCGAGGGGACGGCGCCGGCCATCATGGGCGTGAGGTTGCCGAAGAAGACGCCCGAGGCCTCGACGCTCATGAGGTCCCGCACGCCGACGGGCGATTCGTGGTCGAGGTAGACGGCTATGACGTAGGCCAGGACGCCGAAGGCGAAGTAGAGGACGAAGGCGAAGGCGGCCCACATGACCCAGCCCGTGTCCACCTTCGAGAGGGCCGAGAGGAACTCGCCCATCTGGCCCGTGGCCACGAGGAAGACGACGTAGACCCCGATGACCCCGGCAAGGAAGATGGCGCCCTTGCGGGCCTTGGTGCTGTTCTCGCCCATCTCGGGCGCGCCGGGGGTGGTCGCGGGGGCAACGACATGAGGGCCGGTGACCTTCAGGGGCACCTTGGCCTTCGAGCGCTCGCTGTTGCTGTCCTGTGCCATGTCCCTCCGACCCCACGATCCGTGGCCGCGGACGGCAGAAGTGACGTCCGCATGCCGTTCCCTGCCAAGTGGGCACGTTCATCATACTCGCTCGGCGGAATCGGGCATACTAAGCGGGACTCAGCAAGCGAACAAGGGACGGGGGCACGGCATCTAGCTGCCGCCCTGCCAATAAAGGGAGTCTCGTCCATGCAAGGAACAAACAAGCTTCCCTCCGCCGAGGAGCTCGCCAGGCAGGCGCTGCTCGGCTCGAACCGCCGGCGCATGCTCGCCCAGCTGCGCGGCGACGCCCAGGCCCGCCCGGGCGACAAGTCGATCACCCTCCGCCTCGAGCGCTTCGTGATCGACCGGCAGACCGGGACCACCGTCTCCTACCAGGGAGAGCGCGGCCTGGAGCGCGTGCTCGAGGCGCTTGGCGCCTACTACCCCGACGGGCAGGTCATGGAGGAGGGCCGCCTGGTCGGGCTACGCGGCAGCGTCGGCTCCTCGGGCATCCGCGTGGGCGTCGAGCTGGGACTGGGCCCCGCGGCGCAGTTCGTGGTGTGCCTGGGGCCGATCGCGCGCGTGTCTCGCCTCAGGGGGGCGCTCCAAGTGGTCGACCGCCAGTTCCACCTCGCGTCGAGGGAGCTGGGGGCAGACTACGAGCTCCTGGCGCAGGGCGTCAACCCGCGCCCGCGCTCCGCGGCGGAGGTGCCACTGGTCCCGCTCACCCGTCACGGCGTCATGGGTGCCCACCTGGGGACGAGCGGCAGGACGGGCCGCGACCTCATGAGGCTCACGGCGAGCACGGGAGTCCGCCTCTCGCACGCCGGCGAGACCGCGGCCGCCGAGGCCTTCCGCCTGGCGAGCGCGCTCTCTCCCGTCATCGCGTTCCTCACGGACGACGCGCTGAGCCTGCGCGGGAGCGACCCCCACGAGGCGGGGCGCATGATGCGCACGCAGCTGTGGAGGCAGGCCGACCCCGAGCGCAGCGAGGCGATCCCCGGCTGCTTCGCCACGGACTTCGGCTTTGCCGCCTACGGCGAGTGGCTCGAGAGCGTGCAGGCGGTGCTGGTGACCAACGACGCCGGCGAGACGAGCTCCTGCGACAAGCGGCTCGTCGAGGACGTCATGAGCGACCACGAGCTCGACCGCGCCGAGGTGGCGAGCCTGCTGGAGGCGGCGCATCCCCTGGTGCGCTGGGACGGCCAGTTGGAGGTGCGCTCCGCAGACGCGCTGCCGCCCCGGCTCGCCTGCGCCTACGCGGCGCTCATGCGGGGCATCTTCTGCGACGAGAAGGCATCCGAGCTGGCAGGCATTCTCTGCGCCGAGGCGAGCGAGGAGGGCGTGGCCGAGCTCGAGCAGGAGCTGAGGGAGAGGGGCTGGGACGCGCGGGTGTACGGCCGCAGCCTGCCCAACTTCGTGGACCAGCTGGTAGACGTGGCACGCGGCGGGCTCGAGGACGAGGCGGACCGCGCCGTCCTGGACGAGCTCGCCCAGCTGTGGGAGATTCGCTCCGTCCCGCGCGACCTCTTGGTCGACACCTGGGACAAGGAGCACGGGAGTGCGACGGGAAGTGCCGACACGGCCGTCGGGACGGCTGAATAGCCGCGTTAACGGACTCGTGGCGTTCGACTGCCTGCGAGGGGAGGTGGCGTCTGCCCGGGTGGCACGCCACTCCCCTCGCCCTTTGTACGGGGGTTGGCCGTTCGCGACGGCGGGGCTGGCCGACGGGGCTGGCCGCGACGGCGTCGGGGCCTCGCGGCAAAAGGAAAGGAGCCGGCGCGCTGGCCGACCCCCGGGGTGTCTGGTAGCCCGTACCAGATTCGAACTGGTGATCTCCGCCTTGAGAGGGCGGCGTCCTGAACCGCTAGACGAACGGGCCGTATGTGGGTGCACTTGGCTGGGACGGAGAGAATCGAACTCCCGCTGACGGAACCAGAATCCGTTGTCCTACCGCTAGACGACGTCCCAATCGGTTGCCATGTGCGCTTGGTGCGAGAAAAAACTATACGTGAACGCACCAAGCCGTGCAAGGAGAAGTCGATGGGATTTTTTGGACACAATTCCTTCACGAGAGGCGCCACGCCCCGCACGTCCCCCACAAGGGCCAACGCTTCAGGCACGCCCTTCGCAAGGGCAACCACGCCCGGCGCGGGCGGCCCCTCCCGCAGGCTCACGCCCTCCCCTAGAGCCTGATCTGCCCCAGGAGCACCTCTCGCCTGTTGGGCAGCTCGTCGTTGACCACGGCGGAGAGGAGCTCCGCCAGGATCAGCCCCACCCCAGGGCCAGGCTGGATGCCCGTCACCCTCATGACGTCGGCACCGCTCACGGGAAGGTCCTTGAGGCGGTAGGCGCTGCCCGAGGCGATCTCCCTCCTCAGGGCGGCGCTCACCTGGTCGAGCTCGGCGGCGTAGCCCGCGACCCCCGGCACCTTGGCCACGGCGTCCGCGCGCTTGAGGTCCAGGAGGTCGAAGGCGAGGGGCTTGGCGTGGTCGGGGCAGGCGCGCTCGAGCTTGAGCAGGGTGCGCCTGATGGAGCGGCTCGTCGGCCGCACGGCATGGTCGTGGAGGCGCACCAGCGCGCGCGTGGCAGAGACGAGCTCCCCCGGGAGGGCGAGCCTCCTCATGATCGACTCAGCCATCTGCGCGCCGAGCTTGGGATGGCCGAAGAAGTGCCCTCGTCCGCCCTCGTCCTCCGAGTAGCAGCTGGGCTTTGCGACGTCGTGCAGGAGCGCGGCCCACCTGAGCGCGTCGGACGCGTTGCCTCCCGTGAACTCCTCCACCCCGCGACAGACGTGCGCCGTGTGCCCGAGCACGTCAAAGGCATGGTAGGGGCTGCGCTGGTCGAAGCCCGCCATGGGGGCGAGCTCGGGGATCGCCTGGCAGAGGACCTCCGTCTGGTGCTCGAGCGCCCACGCGGCGCGGCCGCTGCGCACGATGCCCGCCAACTCCAGGCCTATGCGCTCGCTCGCGATGTCCGCCAGCTCCGGCGCGTGCGCGACGAGCGCCCGTTGGGTGCGACCCTCCACCTCGAAGCCGAGACGGCAGGCGAAGCGCACCGCGCGGAGCACCCTGAGGGCGTCCTCGCCGAAGCGCTCGGAGGGCTCCCCCACCGCCCGCACCACGCGGCCCGCCAGGTCGGCGCGTCCGCCAAAGGGGTCGAGCAACCCGCGGGCGGGGTGATAGGCCATGGCGTTGATGGTGAAGTCACGACGGGCGAGGTCCTCGCGGACGTCCCTCACGAAGCGCACCTCGTCGGGATGGCGGTGGTCGCTGTAGCCGCCCTCGACGCGGTAGGTGGTCACCTCGATGGGGTGCCCCTCGCAAACGGCGGTCACGGTGCCATGGGCGATGCCCGTGCGGTGCACCTCGACCCCGGCCGACGCGAGGCAGCCCTCGACCTCCTGCCAGCGGGCGGAGGTGGTGAGGTCCACGTCATGGGGGGCGGCGCCGCGCAGCGCGTCACGCACCCAGCCGCCCACCACCCAGGTCTCGTGTCCCGCGTCCTCGAGCGCCTCGAGCACGCGCAGGGAGTAGCCGGGCAAGCCGTAGGCGATCTCTCCCTCTGCGTGGATCATCTGCGCCCTCCCAGAGCGTTCCGAGGCGGTAGGCATACGAGGCGGTTAGCTGGATTATAGGAAAGAACGATGTCCCGGGGTGGTGGTACATACGTATGTGACCAACAAGCGTTCGGCGCGTCAGGCGCCAGGGGGGTGGGGACGATGGAGCTCTCGGAGGAGACGAAGGCGAAGCTTCCGGCAAACGAGGCGTTGGCCCAGGCATGCCTTGCCTCGTACCTCACGGACGAGGAGCTCGCGCGCTACATGGGCGAGCTGGAGCAGGAGCGCTCGGACCTTCTCGCCGACCCTGGCTTCAAGAGGGCGCGGGAATGGCGAGAGAGGCGCGAGGACTCCAGGTCCAAGGTCGGCCCACTCGCCGTCCTGCTCGCGCTCCTGGTGGGAGGCTGGCCCGCCATCCTCGCCTTCGTTTACCTGCACTGGGGGTCGGAGCACTTCTATCGCAACGTCCTCATCTACCTTGCCACCACCGGCCTCACCTGCCTCGGGGCGCTGCTCTCTGACAGGCTCCGCGAGAGTGAGGCGCGCATCGACCGGCGGGCGGGCTTCTCGCTCCTCCCCGCCGAGAGGTCGCTCCTCAGGCGCTACGACGAGCTGGAGGGCAGGCTGGGCGCGGCGCGCGCCGAGCAGGGTGACCGGAGCAAGAAGGCGGAGGCTCGCGAGCGAGAGGAGCTGCGCGAGCGCCTCGACGCCTGCGTGCCCCCGTCCCTCAGGCATCCGGAGACCTCACCGGAGTCGCAGGGCTACCGCCACTGGATGCAGGCGAACGGCGGCCGGACGCCCCGGCAGGCCCACAAGAGGGACCGCAGCATCTGCCCCCGCTGCGGCTCGCACGACACCGAAGTGGAGGGTACCGAGCAGGGATGGGAGTATGACCCCTTCCTGGAGAGCGAGAGGCTGCACGACGACGGTTGGTCCCCCACCTACGTGAGGCACTTCCTCTGCCACGACTGCGGCGAGCGTTGGGATGTGCCCTAGGCCTGTAGGGCCCACGCGGGAGCCGTCCACGCAGGCCCGCGTGCTATCCTCGACTGGTTAAGAAATCCAACCATCCCCAGGGAGGGAAGCATGGACCAGATCAAGAGCGTCACCCCCGAGGACCTCGCCGCCGCACGCGAGGAGTTCCTCTCTGAGCGCGCCAACGTGGTGGCGAAGAACGCCGCCAGCTCCATGGGCGTCCGCAAGGCGGCCCGCAATCCCGAGGCCGTCGCCCAGAACAGCCTCCAGTTCGACGTCGAGGTCAGCCAGGGCGAGCGCACCAACCAGAAGCGCTCGGGCCGCTGCTGGATGTTCGCGAGCCTCAACACCATGCGCTATCGCACCATAAAGAAGTACAAGCTGAAGGACTTCGAGCTCAGCCAGGCCTATCCCCTCTTCTTCGACAAGCTCGAGAAGAGCAACTGGTTCCTCGAGAACGTCCTCGACACCCTGGACGAGCCCCTCTCGGGCCGCCTCATGGCGTGGCTCCTGACCGACCCCATCGGCGACGGCGGCCAGTGGGACATGTTCAAGAGCCTGGTACGCAAGTACGGCGTCGTGCCCAAGGAGGCGATGCCCGAGACCGCCAACTCCGAGAGCACGCACGAGATGGACGCGTACCTGACCCGCTACCTGCGTGGCTGCGCCAAGCGCCTGCGCGAGACCGCGGCCTCCGGAGCCTCCGCCGACGACCTCGGCCAGATGAAGAAGCAGATGATAGGCGATGTCTACCACCTGCTCGTGACCTGCCTGGGCGAGCCGCCCGCACGCTTCGACGTGCGCCTGCGCGACAAGGACGACAAGGTCGCCCTGAGCGGTAGCTTCACTCCCCAGGAGTTCTTCGCCGAGGCGGTGGGCATGGAGCTCGACGACTACGTGTCGCTCATCAGCGCCCCCACGAAGGACAAGCCCTTCGGACGCACCTACACCGTGAGCCGGCTGGGCAACGTGGTTGAGGACGGCACCGTGCTCTACCTCAACCTCGAGCCCGAGGAGCTCAAGCGCGCGGCCATCGCCCAGCTCAAGAACGACCTGCCCGTGTGGTTTGGCTGCGACGTCAACCAGAGCTACCTCAGGGACGAGGGCATGATGGACACCGCCGCCATCGACGTGGACGAGCTCTTCGGCTTCGCCGTCGAGGGCGCGCTGAACAAGGCGGAGCGCCTCGACTACGGCGAGTCGGTCATGACCCACGCCATGGTCCTCGAGGGCGTGCGCCTGGACGGGGACGGCAAGCCTGCGATGTGGAAGGTCGAGAACAGCTGGGGCAAGGACCACGGCCGCGACGGCTTCGACACCCTGAGCGACGCCTGGTTCGACGAGTACGTCTACCAGGTCGTCGTCGACAAGAGGTACCTCAGCGACGAGCAGCGCCAGGCGCTCGAGACCATGGAGCCCATCGTGCTCGAGCCCTGGGACCCCATGGGGACCCTGGCCCGTTAGGACAGCACCCCTCGGCGCCTGCGGCCACCCTGCCGCGGGCGCCGTCTCTTGCGCCAGCCAAAATGAAAACGAGAGGAACGCAGATGAGCGAGAAGGCCATCGGCCGCGACTGGGCGGCCAGGCAAAACGAGGAGTTTTGCTCCTCCCGCGCCAACCGCATCGCGCGCAACGCCGTCACCGCCACCGACGTCATGCAGGCCGCGCGCGACACCAGCGTGATGCGCGGCTACCATGACACCTACGGCGTGCGCGTGCCCAAGACGGCCGACATCACCAACCAGAGGCAGAGCGGCCGCTGCTGGATGTTCACCGCATACAACGTGGCGCGCCACGCGACCATGGACTTCCTGGACGTGGACAGCTTCGAGTTCAGCCAGGCCTACGGGATGTTCTATGACAAGCTCGAGAAGGCCAACGCCATGCTCGAGAACGTCATCGCCACGGCCGGCCTCCCCGCGGACTCCCGCGAGGTCCAGCTCGTCCTCGAGGACGGCATGGGCGACGGCGGCTACTACCACTTCGCCATGAACCTCATCGCCAAGTGGGGCGTCGTCCCCAAGGACGCCATGCCCGAGACCGCCTGCTCCAAGAGCTCCGCGCAGATGGACGCCCAGCTGGAGCGCCTGCTGCACCGCGACGCCGGCATCCTGCGCCGCGCGCACGCCGAGGGCAAGGGCGAGGACGAGCTCCGCGCCCTCAAGGAGGACATGCTCTCGGGCGTGTACCGCATGCTGGCGATCTGCCTCGGCGAGCCGCCCGCGCGCTTCGACTTCGTCTGCACCGTGGGCAAGAGGCACAAGGCGGACGCGAGCAAGGTCAAGGCCATTGAGCCCCAGAAGGACGAGGAGCCCAAGGACGCGGGCGAGAAGGACGGTCCCAAGGAGCAGAAGCTCGTCCTGCGCGACCCGGACATCACCCCGCTCGAGTTCGCTGAGCGCTACCTGCCCTTCGACCCGCACGACTACGTCTCGCTCGTCTCGATGCCGGGCAAGACCCGACCCTACGGCCATGCGTACCACCTCACGCTCACCGACTCGGTCGTAGGCGGCGACCCCCACCACGTGCTCAACGTCGAGCCCGAGCTCCTGGACCAGGTAGCCGTCAACAGCCTCAAGGCGGGCGTGCCCGTTTCGATGGCCTGCGACGTCATGCAGGAGTTCCCGCGCCACGTGGACGACTTCAAGTACGTGCTCTCCACCGACGGCATGGACCTCGAGGGGCTCTTCGACGTCGAGCTGGGCATGGGCCGCGACGAGATGATCGACATGTGCGAGACCGGCCTCACCCACGCCATGACCTTCCAGGGCGTCGAGCTGGACGAGGACGGCAAGCCCAAGGCCTGGCGCATCGAGAACAGCTGGGGCAAGGAGCAGGGCAAGGACGGCTACCTCATCATGACCGCCGACTGGTTCCACACCTATGGCGGCGAGGTCGACGTCAGGCGCGAGTTCGTGCCTGACGAGCTGCTCAAGATGTGGGACGAGACCCCCGTCGAGGACGTCGCCCCCTGGAGCGGCATCACCTCCGGCTTCGCCCGCAGGCTCCACTAGGCCAAGGCGAGCGCCACAACTTCCCGCTGGGACAGGTACTGTGAAGTGACACTGGTCGGGCCCCGGACGCAGCTCGTGCTGAGCGCGTCCGGGGCCTGGTCTCGTCGGACGCTGGCCCATGGTCGCGCCGCTCAGGCAAGTCGCCCCTCTCCCCTAGCGCTTGGCGGAAAGAATCTCTATGCGCTGACCGTCGGGATCACAGATGAAGTAGAGGCCCATCTTGGGGTTCTCCTTCTGGATGCAGCCCATCTGGCGATGCAGCTCGTGCGCCGCCTCGAAGTCATCGACCTCGAAGGCGATATGCGTGTCCATGCCACCATTCTCGTACGGCTCGGTGCGCCCGCGGTTCCAGGTGAGCTCGATCTCGAAGCCGGTGTTGTCGTCCACGAGATAGGTGTTGGACCATGACCCGTCCTCGGGTCCCTTCTCGCGCGACACGCGCAGCCCCAGAGCCCTCTCGTAGAAGGCGATGGACGCCTCCTTGTCCAGCACGTGGGTGCAACGATGGATGAACCTTGCGTTCATGGGACTTCCCTTCGGTTGCTTGTCGCCCGCGACGCCGCGGCGGCGCGAGACCGTCCCTGCCATCCTACCCGCACGACGCGAGGGCGTTTCCTCAGAGCGCGCCGAAGTGGGGCTCCCCCACCAGGCAGAGCTCCTCCCCGTTGGCAAGCTCGCGCATGGCGGCGCAGAACGCCTCTTCCGCACCGGAGGGGAAGACGGCGTTGATCTGGACGTCCTCGGCGAAGATGGTGTCCCTCGCCTTGCCGCCGCAGTCCGTGAGGAGGCGCTCCACGCGACCGTAGGCGGAGTACGGGACGCTGCAGGTGAGCCTGGTCACGAGCTGCATGCTCACGAGTTTGCCCTCTCCTCGGGCGACGTCCACCGCCGCCTGTGCCGCAGCGGAGTAGGCGCGCACGAGCCCGCCTGGCCCCAGGAGCGTGCCGCCAAAGTAGCGCGTCACCACGCAGCAGACGTCGGCAAGTCCCGACGAGCGAAGCACCTCGAGGACGGGCATGCCGGAGGTGCGCTGCGGCTCCCCGTCGTCCGAACAGCGCTCGCGCCCGTCCGAGAGCACCCAGGCAGGGACGTTGTGGCGAGCGTCATGGTGCCTGGCGCGCACCTCGTCCACGAAGCGCATGGCGTCCGCCTCGCCGTCCACGTGCCTCAGCTGGGCGATGAAGCGGCTGCGACGGTCCTCGACCTCCGCCTGGGCCTCGAAGCCGTCCGCAAGCGTGAGGAATCCCGTCTGTCCAGGAAGCATGGTCCGTCCCTCTCCAAAGGTCCTTGTGAGAAGAGATGCGAAGTGGGCCTGTGAGCCGGGTTCTGTCGTGGACAATCATTTATCTACGACCGCCGTCACCGACGGCCTCTAGCGCGCAACCCGAGCGCGGTGCGGGCCACACCATGGCGCTCCTATTTGCGTTTGCTCCGGAAGGGGCTTGCCAAGCCGCCGTGTTGCCACGACGCTGGTGGTCTCTTACACCACCGTTTCAGCTTTTCTCTCACCCGCCGAGGCGGGCAGCGGGAGTCTTCTTTTCTGCGGCGCTTTCCGTCGGGTCACCCCGCCAGGCCGTTAGCCTGCTTCCTGCCCTGTGGAGCCCGGACTTTCCTCATGGGCGTCTCCGCCCCCGCGATTGTCTGGCCCACTCCGCGCCGTCGATTGTAGCACGCCTGCCCCGACATGAGGGGAGGCCGCCGCGGATGCGACGACCTCCCCATGCAAGGCACGCCTCGTTCTGGATCGTCCGGACTAGTCCAGGTCGCTGAAGTCGGTGTCGGCGGCGACGGGAGCGAAGGTGGTAGCCTCGGCGCTGGCGGCCGGCGCGGGCGCCACGTAGGAGTCGCTACGGGCGGCAGAGCCGTTGGGGGTGCCCAGGGCCTGGTTGGGGAAGACGCTGTCGGCGTCGTCCATGAAGTGCTGGAGCATCTTCTTGTACTCGCTGCGGAAGTCCTCGCGAGACTGCTTCAGGCGGTCGATCTCGTCCAGCTCGTTCTGCTTCTCGGCCAAGGCCTGGCGGATGACCTCGCGGGCCTTCTGGTCGGCCTCGTTGCGGATGTTGTCCGCGTTGGCGCGGGCGTCCGCGACCAGCTTGTCGGCACTCTGCTGGGCGACGATGAGCACCTGCGAGATCTGCCTCTCGGACGCGCTGTAGTCGCTGGCGGGAGCTGTTGCGGTGACGACGACGGGCTCGGGGGCCGCGGCGCTCGTGCTCTGCTCCTTGAGCTGGGCGACCTGCGCCTGCGCGGCGGCGAGCTGCTGCTCGGAGTTGTTCAGGCGACCCTTGAGGTCCGCGATCTTCTGGAGCATGGCGTCGACCTCGCCCGAGAGCTGGTCGAGGAAGGCGTCGACCTCCTCGGTGTTGTAGCCGTGCTTCTTGGCCTCGGAAAAGGTCATCTGCTCGATGTCAGCCGGAGTGATAGCCATCTTGTTCCCCTTCGAACGTTCTTTGCTACGTCATCGCGCGGGCTACCGCTTCTGTTGATTGTACCCCGCGCGTCGCTTGCCTTGCCGCTCCCCACCTCAGATGATGCGCTGCGCCAGCTGGAGGACCACCAGCGCAAGGATGGGAGAGAAGTCCACCCCGCCCACGGGGGGCAGGAACCTCCTGAACAGTCCCAGGTAGGGCTCGACGATGGTAGCGAGCGCCTGGTAGAAGTCCTCCACGAGCGGGATCTGGGTCATGCGCAGCCACGAGAGCACGACCTCCACCACGATCAGCGTCTGGTAGGCGTAGAGGAGCCTCCCTACGAGGAGGTGAATCATGCCGCACCCCCCGCCAGCTCGGCGTTGCGCTCGAGCGCCGCCTCGACGGCCTCCGAGGTCGCCCAGAAAGTCTGGGTCTCCATGGCCCTGAGGCCGGCCGCGGTGGTGCCGCCGGGAGAGGTGACGCGCTCCATGTAGGCCCTGGGGTGCTCGCCGGAGTCCAGGAGCTGGCAGGCCGTCCCGCGCATGGTGGAGAGCACCATCCTGCGGCAGGCGCCGGCGGCCAGCCCCCTCTCGACGCCCGCGCGGACGAGCTGGTCGACGATCAGGGCGAAGTAGGCCGGACCGCAGCCGGAGACCGCGCCCGCCACGTCGAGCTGGTCCTCTCGCATGAGCTCGCAGACGCCCAGGGCGGCGAAGGCGTCACGCACCAGCCCGACGTCCTCCCGCGTGCAGCCGTCGCCCGCGCAGAGCGCCGTCGCCCCCGAGAGCGCCTGCACCGGCAGGTTGGGCATGGCGCGCAGCACGCGCGAGCCGGGGAGCGCCGTCTCGAGGGCATCGAGCGCGACCCCCGCCGCGATGGAGACCACCGCATGACCCGCGAGCAGGGGCTCGAGCTCCTTGAGCACTGCAGGGAGCACCTGGGGCTTCACGGCCAGGACGGCCAGGTCGAAGCCGAGCGAGAGGAGCTCCGCCGCGTCCTGGCGGCAGACGGCGCCCAGCGCGGCGAGCGGCTCCAACTTGGAGGCGGAGTGGTCGCAGGCGAGGACCTGGGGGGCGGGGACCGCGCCGGACTCGACGAGCCCGCGCGCGATGGCGCCGCCCATGGCGCCCGCACCGACGACCGCTATGCGTGCGTCACGGAGTGCCATGCGCTACCTGGCCAAGGTGCCGTCGGCGACGAGCTTGTCGATGTCGGACTCGCTCAGCTCGATGCCCTGGGGCATGACCACGAAGACGCGGTCGCCCAGCTCGTCCACCTGGCCGCCGATGCCGCAGGCGAGGCCGAAGCAGAAGTCGAGGATGCGCTTGGCGGTCTCGATGTTGGTGTTCTTGAAGACCAGCACCACGGGCTGGCTGGTGCGGACGCGACGGACGACCATCTGGACGTCGTCGTACGAGACGGGCTTCAGCACGTAGGGGGGAAGCTGTCCCGAGCTGGGGCGGGGAATCGCCTTGAGGCCGATGTCCACGGGAGAGTGGCCGTTGGTGGTGTTGCCCAGGACAGACTCGCGGCTGGCGTAGCCGCCCTGCTGCTGGGGCATGGAGGCAGTGGCGCCGTCGTCGTAGCCGTAGTCGCGCGCAGGCGCCGCGGGGCGGGCGTACTCGTTGGGAGCGTAGCCGGGGCGATAGCCGCTGCCATAGGCGGAGGAGGAGCTGCCGGCGTTGTCGCCCACGGGACGCCCGGAGCGAGTGTAGACCGACACGCTCTCGGCCTCGGGGCGGCGGGTGTTGCCCAGGACGCCGGAGGTGTCGGCCTCGGGGCGGCGGGGCTCGGCGACGTCCTCGTCGTCGTAGTACTCGTCGTCGTAGTAGTCGCTGTCCTGTGGGCGAAGCTTGTCCCTGAGGTTGTCGAGGAAGCCCATGTCCTTACCGCCTTCCTGGCTGGGACCCCTGGTCCCGCCTATGTCCGCGTGTCTCGTCTGTGGTCTGTTTCAGCTCGTGGCCAAGGCCGGCTCGTGGCTGGGGTCGAAAACGGTTCTACCAAGCCTAACCAGGGTGGAACCCTCCTCCACCGCGATCTGGAAATCATCACTCATTCCGCAAGAAAGGACGGCGAGCTCGCGGCCCGAGCGCAAGCGCAGGTCGTCGCGGAGCTCACGGAGCCCGGAGAAGGCCCTCCGGGCCGCGTCCGCGTCGTTCGCGGGGGCCATGGTCATGAGCCCCTCGAGCGAGATGCCGGGGAGGGCGAGGAGGTCGTCGAGGGAGGCGCGCGCGTCGTCGGGGGAAAGCCCGGACTTGGACTCCTCCCCCGAGACGTTCACCTCCACGAGCGCCCGCGTGACGATCCCACGTGCCTCCGAGCGCCGGGACACCGCCTCGGCGAGGTGCGGGGACGAGATGGAGTGCACGAGTTCCACCCTGCCTATGACCTGGTTGATCTTGTTGGTCTGGAGGTTGCCTATCATGTCGAAGCGCACGCCTGCCATCTGGGGCAGGGCCGCGACGCCCTGGAGCTTGCGCCCAAGCTCCTGCGGGCGGTTCTCCCCGAAGGCGCGATACCCCGCCTCCCAGGCGAGCGCCACCTCCTCGACGCCCACGGTCTTGGAGACGGCGAGCAGGGTGACCTCGCCGGCGTCCCTGCCCGCGCGGGCGGCCGCCTCCGCGATCAGGCGGATGATCCTCTCCCTCCTGGATTCGAGGAAGCCGAGATAGCTCCTGCGCCCCTCCTCGTCCACGTTTCCCCCTTCCGCCCGCCTGCCGCGGGCCTCGACTGTCTCCTCGCGCGCCGACCCGAGGGGACGACGCGAAGCGTCCCCGCGCCCTTGCTAGACGCCCAAGACCGCCAAGGCGCCGTGCCTCCCGCAACGGCCACCTTCCGCCCGGTACGAGTAGAAGCGGTCGGTCGAGCGGGGCGTGGACACGCCGCAGTCGAGGACCATGTCCTCCCCCATCCCACGCTCGACCAGGGTCTGCACCACGGCGCGCGCCAGGTCGAGGCGATTGCCGGGGAGCGCGACCGCAGGGCCGAACTCGCCCGAAAAGCGTGCCAGCAGCTCGGGTGAGACCTCGTAGTCCTCGCCCGCGATGTGGGGCCCCACGTAGGCCCGCACCTCGGAGGCGTCGCGCCCGCTGGCGGCGAGCAGCGAGTCCAGGGCCCGCCCCGCCACGCGGGCGACGGTCCCGCGCCAGCCCGAGTGGACCACCGCGAAGCCGCCCTCGCAGGCGAGCACCACGGGGACGCAGTCCGCGAAGCAGAGGAGGACGGGGACCCCCGGGGCGACGCACACGACGGCGTCCGCCCCCTCTTGGGCCTGCGCCTGGGCGCGGGCCACGGAGGCCTCGTCGGGCGAGAGGACCTCCACCACGCGGTCGCCGTGCACCTGCCAGGGGTTGACGAGGCGCGCCTCGAGACCTCCGGCGCCCAGGGCCGCGAGGGCGAGCGAGCGGTTGCGGGCGACGGCCGCGGGGTCGTCCCCGCAGCGGTCGCCCAGGTTGAGACCCTGGAACTCCCCCGTGGAGCAGCCGCCCGCCCGCTCGCTGAAAGCGAAGGTGACCCCGCCCGGACGACTGAGGTCGCCGAGAAGGGTCACGCCCTGCGAGACGTACCTGTCAAGCCGGGGCAGCCGCATCGCTAGAGGCGGCTGTGCTTCAGGAACTCGGGAATGTCGAACTCCTTGTCGTTGGAGCTGGCGGCGGAGCCGGACTGGCGCTGCGCGGGAGCTGGCGCGGGGGTCGCCTTGCGGCCGGAGCGGCTGCTGCCGCGGCCGCGGTCCACGGTCAGCGTGGGGATGGACTGCTGGACGTTGTTGTCGTTGAAGCCGGTGGCGATGACGGTCACGCGCACCTGGTCGCCCAGGGACTCGTCCACGACGGTGCCGAAGATGATGTTGGCCTCGGGGTCGACGTTCTTGGCGACCACGTCGGCGGCGTCGTTGATCTCCTGGATGCCGAGGTCCTTGTTGCCGGCGATGGAGAGCAGGACGCGAGTGGCGCCGTCGATGGAGCTCTCGAGCAGGCGGCTCGAGATGGCCTCCTCGGCCGCGTCGGTGGCGCGGTTGTCGCCGGAGGCGAGGCCCACGCCCATCATGGCGGTGCCGGCGCCGCGCATGATGGTACAGACGTCGGCGAAGTCGAGGTTGATCAGGCCGGGGACGGTGATGAGGTCGGTGATGCCCTGGGTGCCCTGGCACAGGACGTCGTCCGCCATGCGGAAGGCCTCGATGAAGCTGGTCTTCTTCTCGCTGAGGTCGAGCAGGCGGTCGTTGGGGATCACGATGAGGGCGTCGACGCTCTCGGAGAGGGTCTTGATGCCGTCGGCCGCACGGTTGGTGCGGGGACGACCCTCGAAGGTGAAGGGCTTGGTGACGACGCCTACGGTCAGGGCGCCCACGTCGTTCTTGGCGATGTCGGCGACCACGGGCGCGGCCCCGGTGCCGGTGCCGCCGCCCTCGCCGGCCGTGATGAAGACCATGTCGGCCCCGGCGAGCGCCTGCTTGATCTCGTCATGGGAGTCCTCGGCCGCCTCTGCGCCCACCTCGGGGTTGGCGCCGGCGCCCAAGCCGCGGGTGATGTCCTGGCCGATGTGCACCTTGATGTCGGCGTCGGAGATGGCGAGCGCCTGCGCGTCGGTGTTGATGGCCACGAACTCGACGCCGCGGATCCCCTCCTCGATCATGCGGTTCACGGCGTTGGTGCCACCGCCGCCCACGCCGACCACCTTGATGACGGCAAGGTAGTTGCTGGGAATGTCAGTGTCGATCATGGTTCCTCCTCGCTTGGCGACGGTCCGGGGAGCGTCTGCCGTTTCCCGTTCGGGTGCCGCTCCACCGGTGGTGGACTGCAATGCGGTACCGTGCTTCACAAACTGCTGCGAATGGCGCTTCGTCTTCATGCTTCGACTCTCGCTCGGTGGTGCCTGGGCTTGCGACGGTCTGGCCCCGACGAGGTGAGAGAAACCCTAAACCTCAGGTAGAACCCTATGCCTCGTCCGAAGCGCGGTATATTTGCACATTCCCGCGACTGCCGTCAACACTTTTGTTCAAAATGTGAAACCTGCAGCTCAATGCCCATAAAGAGCTGCTTCTCATCCCTGAGGCGCTACTCGAGGGTTAGGGATTGCACTGTCCTGGGAGAAGCGGAAGCCTCGGCCTACTCCCCGACCTGGGAGCCGGACTCCGAGGTGGCGTCGGCGCTCTGGCTGCCGGAGTCCTGGCCGTCGCCGGAACCGTCCGCGGAGGAGCCGTCCTGCCCCGTGCCGTCCGAGGTGCCGTCCGTCACGGCCTGGCCCGTGGCTACGGACTGACCCGACCCGGAGCCCTGCTGCGACGTTGTGGCCTGGCTCCCGCCGCTCGACGACGTGGTCGAGGCGTAGTCGCCGCCCACCGTGCCGCTTCCCGCCTGGACCTTGTCCGAGTCGACCATGCGGTAGCTGGGGCTGCCATAGACGCGCACGTTGATGTAGGTCAGCCTGCCCTCGTACTTCTGCAGGATGGAGTTGATGACCGACTCCTTGCTCTCTATGTCGCGCGGCGACCCGAGCGAGATCTCGACCCCGCTCTTGAGGACGCACGAGATGCTCTCGACGGCATCGGCCTTGTAGCTCACGACCTGGGAGGAGAGGGCGTCCGAGAAGGTCTTGCGGTAGCTCATGACCGCCAGGATGGTGTCGTCCGTGGAGGCCGAGCCCGCCACGGGGCTCACGCTAGCAGGGACGTCGGTGATGAGCAGGGCGCCCATCTCCTGGGCCTTGGCGAGGGCGACCTCGTTGGCGGACTGCCCCTCGGCGACGGAGAGCGGCAGGGGCTCGATCCAGCTCCCGTCCCCTCCCATGCACCAGGCGACGTTGCCCGCGCTCATGACCACGATGCAGTCGACCTTGCGCTCGGTGACCACGAGCCTGAGCGTGCCGGGGAACTCCCTCACGAAGCTCACGTCCTGCACCCAGGGGTTCCTCTTGAGCGCCGACCTGATCCCCGACTCGTCGAAGTTGAGGAGGGTGCTCCCCTGCCGCACGTTGGCGAGCCGCACGATGGTGGCGGAGTCCATGTGCTCCGTGGGGTCCGCCTCGACGGAGCCGATGGTAAATGCGGGCGTGTACGAGAGCACGAGGAAGCCCACGAGCGCGACGAGGAGCAGGGCCGCCACGGCGATGCCGCCCACGATGAGGCGGCGCGCCACGTCATGCGACCCCACGGAGGCCTCCCGGGAGACGGGCGACGCGCCGCCCTCGGCCGCCTGGCGCCTGGGGGACGCGGCGTCTCGCGCGGCACCGTCGCGCCGCAGGGGGGACGACGGGCGGGTGGCGGGGGCGGTGCCGAACCTGCGCGAGGGCCTGGGAGCGGCGGTGATGCGGGAAGGCGAGGGCACGCCGGGCCGACTCGTGCGGCCGGGCCTGGCAGGCGGCTGTTGCCGCTGCGCCCTCGGGGCCGCCGGCGCCTTGGCAGCCGGACGCTGCCCCGCGGCCTGGCGGGGGGTCCCCCTCTTCGTTGGCCTCCTAGCAGCCACGTAGGCCCCTAGCGGCCGAAGCCGAGGCACTTGACCTCGGGCTCGAGCTCTATGCCATGCCTCTGGACCACGCACTCGCGCAGGTGGGCCATGACGCGCGCCACGTCCGTGGCGGTGGCGCCGCCGGCATTCACGATGAAGTTGGCGTGCAGGTCGGAGACGCGCGCCCCGCCCACCGCGTAGCCCTTGAGGCCGCAGGAGTCGATGAGCGCGCCGGCGGAGCGCGTGCCCGGGTTCTTGAACACCGAACCGCAGCTGGGCTGGCCCATGGGCTGCGTGGAGCGCCTGCTGGCAAGGCGGCGCTCCATCTCTGCGGAGACCTCCTCGCGCGTGCTGGGGTCCAGCCTGAGGCTCGCCTCCAGGATGACCTCGCCGGCCGGGAGCGAGCACCAGCGGTAGCCCCACTCGACCTCAGACCCCTCGTAGCGCCGCAGGCCGACGCCCGGCCGCAGGGTCACCACGTCGCTCACGCGGCTGCCGATCCACTCGTGGCGCGAGCCCGCGTCCATGGACACGGCCCCGCCCACGCTGCCGGGGATCCCCACGCAGCACTCGAGCCCTGAGAGCCCCTCCTTGAGGGTCTGGCTCACGAGGCTCGAGAGGGGCGCGCCGGCTCCGGCGGAGACGAGGCCGCCCTCCCCCACGCTCACGCGCGAGAACTCGCGTCCCAGCTTGACGACGCACCCGTCGAAGCCCTCGTCGGAGGCGAGCACGTTGGAGCCGCGGCCCAGCACGACCCACTCGACGCGCTCGCGGTCGAGCACCTCGATCGTGCGCCTGAGCGCGGCGTAGTCGTGGGCGGTCACGAAGAGCGAGGCGGGACCCCCCACGCGCAGGGTCGTGCGACGCGAGAGCCTCTCCCCGCGCAGGACCTCGGCGTCGACCGCCCCCGAGAGGGCCATGTATGCGTTGAAGACGCTCAACTAGGACCTCTGGCCCTCTGCCTCGGCGTCCGCCTCGCGGCGCGCCTCGATGAAGGCCGGCCCTATGGCCGTGATGTCGCCGGCGCCCTGCGTGATGAGCAGGTCGCCAGGACGGCAGGACTCGACCAGGTGCTGGACCAGGTCCTTGCGGTTGGCTATGAAGCTCACGTCGGCCACCGTGCCGGCGGCCGCGACGCCGTTCGAGACGGTCTTGCCCGAGACGCCGGGGATGGGCGTCTCGCCCGCCGGGAAGACCTCGGTCACCACGAGCTTGTCGGCGTCGTCGAAGGCATGGGCGAAGTCCGCCGCGAGCGCCTGCGTGCGGCTGTAGCGGTGGGGCTGGAAGGCGCAGACGATGCGCTTGAAGCCCAGCCCCCTGGCTGCCGCGAGCGTGGCGCGGATCTCGGTCGGGTGGTGGCCGTAGTCGTCCACCACCGTGACGCCGTCGACGTCGCCCACGTGGGTGAAGCGGCGGTGCGCGCCCGCGAAGCCGGAGAGGGCGACGGCGGCCCTCTCCACGTCGCAGCCCAGGACGTCCGCCACGGCGATGGCGGCGGTGGCGTTTGCCATGTTGTGGCGGCCGGGGTTGGCCTTGATGGTGACCTCGACGGAGCCCCCGGAGGGCAGCCGGACCGCAAAGCGGCTCGCGAGGCCCGGCTCCTGCGGCACAGGCACGCAGACGTAGTCGCAGCCCTCGTCGAAGCCGTAGCTCAGGACCCTGCGGCCCGTGGAGCGCGCGAGCTCCACGTAGTGCGGCACGTCACCGTTGATGACCACGGTGCCGGCGTCGCCCACGAGGCCCATGAAGGTGCAGAAGGTGCGCTCGATGTTCTCGAGGGTGCCGTAGTGGTCGAGGTGGTCCGCCTCGATGTTGGTGACCACGACCACGTCCGGGTCGAGGAAGAGGAAGGAGCCGTCGGACTCGTCCGCCTCGCAGACGAAGTAGCCCCCCCTGCCGTCGCGGCCGTTGGTGCCGTACTCCTCGACGATGCCGCCGATGAGGAAGGAGGGGTCCATGCCCAGGTGGTCGAGCATCGTGGCCACCATGCTCGAGGTGGTCGTCTTGCCGTGGGTGCCGGCGACGGCCACGGTGGTGGCGTCGGCGGAGAGCGCCGAGAGCATCTTGGCGCGGGGCCAGACGGGAATGCCCAGCTCGCGCGCGCGGATGACCTCGGGGTTGGTCTCGGGGATGGCCGAGGAGGTCACGACGACCTCGGGGGCGACCTCGTCGATGGTGGACGCCGCATGGCCCACGTGGACCCCGATGCCGGCGTCCTCCAGGTCGCGCACGTAGCGCGACGCCTTGAGGTCGGAGCCGGTGACCTTGCAGCCGCGCTGGTGGAGGACGAGGGCGATCCCGCTCATTCCGGCGCCGCCGATGCCGATGAAGTGCGCGCTCCCGATGCTGGAGGCGGAGGGTGATGAGGACATGAGGCTACCTCTCTTCGAAGTCAGGCAATGCCGCCAGCACGCGGCGGGCTGCATCTACTCTAGCCGATTGGCGCGCCCGCCCTCTGGGCGGCGGCCCCCTCCACTTGGTCTGCGAGCGCGGAGGCGGCCATGGCCTGCCCCAGCCCGTGGGCGGAGGCGCGCATGGCCTCGCGGCGGGCGGGGTCGTCCACGAGCGAGAGGAGCGTCGAGTCGAACTCGGGGCCGTCCAGCTCGTCGTCGGCGACGAGCCGGGCCGCGCCCGCGTCCACGAGGTAGCGGGCGTTGGCGGTCTGGTGGTCGCCGGTGGCGAGGGGATAGGGCACGAGCACGCTTGGGACGCAGAGCGCCGCTATCTCGGCGATGGAGGAGGCGCCGGCACGGCTGAGCACGAGGTCGGCCGCCGCGAGGGCCTCTCCCATGGAGTCGATGTAGGGAAGGACCTGCCAGCGCCCGGACTCGGCCTCGCCCAGCGCGAGCGCCTCGACGACCTCGTCGTACTGGCCCCTGCCGGTGGAGTGGACCACGTAGAGGCCCTCGCGGGAGAGGAGCTCGCCCTTGAGGCGCGTGACGGCCTCGTTGACGTGGCGCGCGCCGAGGCTCCCGCCGAAGACCAGGAGCATCGTGGCCCCCTCGGGGATCCCCAGGCGCCTCCTGCCCTCCTCGCGGCTCGCCTCGATGACGCTGCGGCGCACGGGGTTGCCCGTCACGACGATCTGGGTGTCGGGCGCCACGTGCGACCTGAAGGCGTCGATGGCCGCGGGCAGCGACACGCAGACGCTGCGCACCTTCCCCGCGGCGTTCTTGTTGGCGAGGCCCGGCACGGAGTTCTGCTCGTGGATGACGCAGGGCACGCCGTGGGAGTGGCACCAGTTGATGAGGGGTGCCTCGACGTAGGCCCCGAAGCCCACGGCGACGTCCGGGGCGCCCTCGGCCGAGAAGAGCCTGCCCAGGGCGGACTGCGCGCGCGCCATGTGCCAGAGCGCGCTCGCGGCGGTCCAGGGGCGATGCCGGTCGATGCCCGTGACGTTGATGGGGTTGAGCCTGAAGCCGGCCTGGGGCACAAGCGTGCCCTCGAGACGGGCGGGCTGCCCGTAGAAGCCCACCTCGTGGCCGCGGTCGCGCAGCTCCTCGGCGAGCGCGAGCGCCGGGTTGATGTGTCCTGCCGTCCCGCCCGCCGCGATGGCGACCCTGAGCCTATCTGCCACGTCTGTCACTCCTTCGGTCGCCTCGGCGCCCGCCCGCTCCGCGGACGTCCGGCCTTCCGTCGTTGTTGGTCCTGAGGCGGTCTCCCGCGCTGGGGCCCAAGTCTATCCTCCCCCGGCCGCCACGTGCCTGGGAGGCGGCCCGCCCGGGCGGCGTGGCCGT
This sequence comes from uncultured Olsenella sp., assembly GCF_959602185.1. Taxonomy (NCBI): domain Bacteria; kingdom Bacillati; phylum Actinomycetota; class Coriobacteriia; order Coriobacteriales; family Atopobiaceae; genus Olsenella; species uncultured Olsenella sp. Next base: position 107,736 of record NZ_CAUGRZ010000006.1, on the reverse strand, counting down.
CCCCCTGCCCATGCGGGACGTCCGCCTCGTGGGGGGCACCTCCCCCGCCGCGCCGCCGCCCAGGACGGTGAGGCGCTGGCGCGCGCCCTCCCTCGCCGAGCGCGGCGTCGCCTCCCCGGCGAAGGAGCCGGTGGGGCCAGGGTCGCGCGGGGCCTCGGTGACGCTCCAGTCGCGACGGCGCTCGTCGTGCTCGGTCAGGGGCAGCCTGGACTGCCGCGAGACCGAGAGCACGAGCCCCGCCAGCATGAGGCTCGCCATGATCGACGAGCCACCGTACGAGACGAAGGGGATGGGCTTGCCCGAGAGCGGGAAGGCCCCCACGACGCCGCTCACGTTGAGCAGCATCTGCGCGAAGATGAGGGTCGAGCAGCCGGCGGCGACGAGCCGGCCGGTGAGGTCGGGGGCGTAGCGCGCGATGCGGTAGCCGCACCAGAGCAGGAGGCCGAAGGCCGCCACGAGCCCCAGGGCGCCCAGGAGCCCGCACTCCTCGCCCACCATGGCGAAGATGAAGTCGTTGTAGGGGAAGGGCAGGTAGGAGTACTTGGCGCGCCCCATGCCTATGCCCACGCCGAAGAGGCCGCCCGAGCCGAAGGCATAGAAGCCCTGGATGAGCTGGTAGCCGTCCCCATAGGGGTCGCGCCAGGGGTCGAGCATGGTGAGGATGCGCGCGCGGGAGTAGCCGTCCTTGAGCGAGAGGAGCAGGAAGCCCAGGAAGCCCAGGGCGGCGACACCGGCGCAGAACCTCCAGTCGACGCCCGCGAGGTAGGCCATGACCAGGACGGTCACGGCGCAGACCATGGTGCTGCCCTTGTCGGGCTGGAGCACGATGAGCAGCAGGGGCACGCCCAGGACCACCGCCGCCCTGGCCAGGAAGCCCGGCTCGAAGCTGCCGCCCGTGCGACGGAACTCGTCCAGGAGCTCCGCGGCGGCGAGCACCACCGTGATCTTGGCGAACTCCGAGGGCTGGAAGTGCAGGGGCCCCACGGCGATCCAGCGCGTGGCGCCATAGGCGTCCTGGCCCGCGACGGGCAGGAAGATCAGGAGGAGCGCCAGCACGGTGCCCGCCCAGATGGCGGGGCCGATCCGGTGCGTCAGCGCGTGGTAGTCGATGCGGTAGAGGGCGTACGCGCCCACGACTCCCACGAGAGCGAAGCCCGCCTGCCTGGTCAGGTAGTAGGCGGGGTTGTTGCCCGCGTCGTCGGATATGAGGTTGAGGATGGACGAGGACGAGAAGACCATGACCAGGCCGAAGGCGACGAGTCCAAGGACGCAGGCCACGTACACCAGGCGCGGCCCCATGAAGCGCGCGGGGACGCCCATGATGAGGCCCTCGTCCGCGGCCTCCCTGCGAGGGCGCGCGCCTTGGTCCCGGCCTCCCTGGCCTCGACCGGCGTATGCGGCTCCGGGACGCAGGGCCATCTAGCGCCGCCCCTCGTCCGCGAGGGCGGCGACCAGTGACTTGAAGAGCCTGCCGCGCTCGGCCATGTTCGAGAACTCGTCGAAGGAGGAGCAGGCGGGCGAGAGGAGCACCGCGTCCCCTTCGCGGGCCTCCGCCACCGCGGCGTCGAAGGCCTCGCGCAGGTGGGGCGCCCGGACGACGCGGACGGGCGACGCCTGCCGGTCCCGCGCCGCCTCGACCGAGCGGGCGATCCTCTCCCCCGCCTCGCCGAAGCAGACGGCGGCCCTGCAGTCGCGGGCCACGGCCTCGGCGAGCGACCGCAGGTCGGTCCCCTTGTCGTGGCCGCCCAGCATGAGTACGACGCGCCCGGGCTCGAAGGCGGTGAGGGCCTTCTCCACCGAGTCGGTGTTGGTGGCCTTGCTGTCGTTGACGAAGCTCACCCCGCCCACCTCGCCGCAGGGCTCGATGCGGTGCTCGAGGGCCTGGAAGGAGGCGAGCGTGCGGGCCACGACATCGTCCGCGACGCCCAGCTCGAGCGCGAGAGCGGAGGCGGCGAGCCCGTTCTGCAGGTTGTGCTCGCCCCTCAGGGCGAAGTCCGCCGTGGCGCAGACGTCGTGCTCGACGCCGTCGAGGCGCACGACCATGCGGCCGTCGCGCACGAAGGCGGCGCATGGGGTGCCCGCGTCGCGCCTCGCGTCGAGCCGCAGGACCCTGAGGCCGCGGGCGTCGAGCCTGTCCGCGATGGCGCGGCACCAGCCGTCGCCCACGCCCACGACGGCGAGGTCGCCGGGGACGAGGTTGGCGAAGACCCTCTCCTTCGCGGCGGCATAGGCCTCGAGGGAGCCGTGCCACTCGAGGTGGTCGGGCGTCACGTTGAGGAGCACCGCCACGCGGGGGTGCAGCCCGACGGAGGTGGCGAGCTGGAAGCTCGAGAGCTCGGCCACGAACCACTCGCCGTCGGCCCGTCCCGCCACCTGCGAGGTGGCCAGGGTGCCTATGTTGCCCACCGTGCGGGCGGCAAGGCCCGCCTCCCGCAAGATGGCGCAGGAGAGGCTGGTGGTGGTGGTCTTTCCGTTGGTGCCCGTGATGGCGACCCAGCGCCCGGGACTCTCGCGCCAGGCGAGCTCGGGTTCCCCTATGAGCTCGCGGGAGTGCTCCCGGGCGGCCCGGAAGAAGCCGCTCAGCTCGCTGATGCCGGGAGAGACCACGGCGAGGTCGTAGCTGCCCCGCACGTCCTCGCTGCCCAGCACCACGCGCACGCCGGCCGCCTCGAGCCTGGACGCGGCCTCGCCCGGCGCGGAGCTGAGGCCGCCGTAGAGCGTGACGGAGGAGACGCGGGCCTCGCCCAGCGACGCGAGGTAGAGCGCCACGTCGACGCCCGTCTTGCCCATGCCCAGCACCAGGACGTCGCCCAGGCGCCCCCCCTTGCCCGTCTGCATTCGAGCCTCCTAGCCCAGCTGGAAGTAGAGAGCGAACCCGAGCGCCGCGAAGGCGGCCGAGACGATCCAGAAGCGGATGACCACGGTGTCCTCCGCCCAGCCCTTCTTCTCGAAGTGGTGGTGGATGGGCGCCATGAGGAAGATGCGCCGGTGCAGGAGGCGGAAGCTCAGCACCTGGCCGATGACCGAGAGCGCCTCGATCACGAAGAGGCCGCCCATGACCAGCGAGGTGACCTCGGTCTTGGTGAGCACGGCGAGGGCGGCGAGGGCGGCCCCCAGCGCGAGCGAGCCCGTGTCGCCCATGAAGATCGAGGCGGGGTGGCAGTTGTGCCAGAGGAAGCCTATGCAGGCCCCGGCGATGGAGCCGGCGAAGACCGAGAGGTTTATCTCGTCGTAGCGGAAGGCGACCATGGCCATGGCCAGCATGACCACGGCGATGCAGCCGCCCGCCAGGCCGTCCAGGCCGTCGGTGAGGTTGACGGCGTTGGAGAGCCCCGCGAAGAGCAGGAAGACGAAGAGGACGTAGAGCCAGGGAATCTGGAGGAGGAAGCCCGACTTGAGGGTGATCACCGTGGTGAGGACGCCCAGGTTGACCGAGCCCCCACCCGGGAACTCCACCCAGGGGGCCACGCCGCCCAGGTTGACGCCCACGAGGCAGAAGGCGACCGAGATGACGCCCAGCCCCAGCATCTTCTGGCGCGGGGTGAGCCCCAGGGAGCGGCCGTGCGCCACGCTCTCGATGTCGTCGAGGAGCCCGATGGCCGCGGCGGCGAGGGTCGCCAGGACGGCCATGACCAGGTCGATGGTCCAGGAGGCCTGCAGGGCGCAGGTGAGCACCGTCCCCACCAGGATGACGGCCCCGCCCATCGTGGGCGTGCCCTGCTTCTGCAGGTGGCGCTGCGGCCCGTCGGCCCTCACCTGCTGGCCCACGCCCTCGTAGCGCATGAGGCGGATGAAGGGCGGCAGGAGCAGGCCCGTCACCAGGGCGGCGATGCCCACGGCGAGGAACACCTGATAGGTGGGATAGCTCGGGTTGCCAAGCATCAGGCAAGCACCCCCTTGACGAAGCGGTCCAGCCCGACGGAGCGAGATCCCTTTGCGAGGACCAGGTCGCCCTCCCCCAGGACGGGACCGATGATGCGCACGGCCTCCTCGGCCGTGGGGACCAGCTCGAGGCGGTCCTCGGAGAAGCCCATTGTGCGTGCCGCCTCGGCCATCTGCGCCGCGGCCTCGCCGCCCACGAGGACGAGAAGGTCGGGACCCTTTGCGGCGGCGTAGGCGCCTATGTAGCCGTGCAGACGGGCGGACTCGTCGCCCAGCTCGCCCACCTCGCCCAGCACCGCCACGCGCCTGCCCTCGTGCCTCATGGAGAGGAGCACGTCCAGGGCGGCAGCGATGGAGCTCGGGCTGGCGTTGTACGAGTCGTCGATCACGCAGGGGCGGCCCGGGGCGGTGACGACCTCGAGGCGCATGTGGGTCTGGGGCATGGTGGCAATGGCGTCCGCAGCCTCGGCGCGGTCCACTCCCAGGCGGTCGGCCACGGCCATGGCGAGGAGGAAGTCCCAGACCACGTGGCGGCCCGGGGTCCCCAGGGTGACGCGCCTCTCCCATCCGTCCGGGAAGGTGAGCGAGAGGGACGCACGGCCCTCCCCGTCGAGCTCGACCCGCTCGGCGCGGGCGACGCTGCCCTCGCGCGGGCCCACGAAGGCCAGCTCGACGCCGGCAGGTCGGGCGTACTCGGCCTCGATGAGGGAGGCGAAGTCGTTGTCGCTGCAGAGGAGGAGGCAGGAGGCAACCTCGTGGCCCGCGTCCGCGGTGGGGCGCATGCCCTCGAGGACCTCCGCCTTGGCGCGGGCTATGTTCTCGCGCGAGCCCAGCATGCCTATGTGGCTCGTGCCCACGTTGGTGACGAGCGCGAGGTCGGGCCTGGCGCAGCGCGCGAGGCGCGCGAGCTCGCCCCTGTGGTTCATGCCCATCTCGGCCACGACGACCTCGTCCGTCGCCGAGGCAGAGAGGAGGGTGAGCGGGAGGCCGATGAGGTTGTTGAAGTTGCCCGCGGTGGCGTGGACCCTGCGCCCCGTGGCGAGCGCGGCCGTGAGCATGTCCTTGGTGGTGGTCTTCCCCACCGAGCCCGTCACTCCCACCACGACCCACTGGGGGTTGCGCTCCCTCCAGAGGCCAGCGAGGCGCAGGAGGAACTCCTCTCCGTCGTCCCCCTCGGCGCGCAGGAGGGCGCAGCCGCGCTCGCGCGCTGCCGCGACGGTCGCGGCGTCGGGCTCGCGGGTCATGACGACGCAGGCCGAGCCGGCCTCGACGGCAGGGGCGGCGAAGTCGTTGCCGTCCACGCGCTCGCCGGCAAAGCAGACGAAGAGGGAGCCGCTGCCGAGCCGGCGCGAGTCGGTCTGGACGTTGGTCACAAGCTTGGACGGGACCGCGACGAGCGCCTTGGCACCCGTCGCGCGAACGACGTCGTCAACCAGAAGTTCGAGCATGCGTCACTCCTCCATAGGGCAGATGTGCCACCTAGTTGGTGGGTGCGACGCCCAGGTCCGAAAGCGCCTCTCCCATGATAGTAGAGAACAGCGGGGCCGCCGAGGCGGAGGCCAGATATGGAGTTCCGTTGAGACCCACGTACACCAGGACCTTCGCGTCGGAGGCGGGCGCGAAGCCGATGAGCGAGCTCACGTAGCTGTAGTCGATGTAGCCGCCCGTCTCGCCCGCCTGCTCGCCGGTGCCGGTCTTGCCGGCCACGTCGTAACCCTCGACCTGGGCGTGGACGGCGGTCCCCTCCTGGACCACGGTGCGCATCATGTCGGTCACCGCGGAGGCCGTCTCGGCCGAGACGGCCTGCCCCGCGGGCCCCCACTCCGCCTCCTGGCCGCCCTTGCTCACGAGGAAGTGGGGGGCGTGGAGGGTGCCCCCGTCGGCGAGGGCCCCCACCGCCTTGACCATCTGGACCAGAGGCACGGCCAGCGACTGGCCGAAGGACATGCTGCCCAGGCTCGCCCCGTCGTACTGGTCGAGGGTCTTGACCAGGCCGGGGACCTCCCCCGGGAAGTCGATGCCGGTGTAGCTGCCGATGCCGAAGCGGGCTATGCCCTCCGAGAAGCGCTCCGCCCCGATCACGTTCTGGGCGAGGAGGGCGGCCCCGGCGTTGGAGGAGCGGCGCAGGATCTCGCGGACGCTCATGTCCATGCCGTAGTCGCGTCCGTCGTCGTCGCTCACGTAGTCGTCCCCTACCTTGAGGTAGGCGGGGACGTCGTAGGTGGTCTCGGTGCCCATGAGCCCGTCGTCGATGCCGATCGCGGTCGTGAGGAGCTTGAATATGGAGCCGGGCTCGAAGGAGGACGAGACGGGCTTGAGGCTCGTGGCGCCCTCCTCGATCTTGGAGGTGTCCGTCACGTCGTAGAGGGGCGTCGAGCATGCCGCGATGATCTGGCCCGTCTTGGGGTCCGTCACCATGACGGAGCCGGATTCCGCGTCGAAGTCCTCCGTGCCCTTGGCGATGGTCCTCTCCGCCGCCTCCTGCACGTCGATGTCCAGAGAGATGACGATGTCGGTGCCGTCCTGGGCGGTGGAGGCCTGGGCGGACGTGCCGGCTATGGGCGTGCCCTTGGAGCCGGTCTCGAAGACGAGCTCGCCGTCCGTGCCCTTGAGCACGTCGTCGTAATAGAGCTCCAGGCCCGAGAGGCCGTCCCCGTCCGTGCCCACGATGCCCAGGACCTGGCTGCCCACGGCGCCGTAGGGGTAGACGCGCTTGACGTCGTCGAGGAAGTAGATGCCGTTCGCCTTGGCGTCCCTGAGGCTGTCCTCGACCTCCTTGGCCTTGTCCGTGTCGACCTGGCGGCGCACGTAGGAGAAGCTGGAGTCGCCCCTGAGCGTCGCGAGGTAGCTGCTTGCCTCGCCCCCCAGCTTCTCGGCCAGGATGCGGGCCGCCCCATTGGGATCGTTGACCTTCTGGGGGTTGCAGTAGATGGTCTTGCAGGCCTGGCTCATGGCCAGGACGTTGCCGTCACGGTCGTAGATGGTGCCGCGGCGCGCGTGCACCGCCACCACGTTGGTGCGCTGGGCTGCGGCGGAGGCCGCGAGGCTGGGACCCTGTATGACCTGCAGCCAGACGAGGCGCAGGGCGACCACCGCGACGAGGGCGGCGAGCACCACGAACAAGGGGCGGGCGACGCCCTCGAAGCCGTCGTCGGGCCCGAAGCCGTCGTTCCTACCGCGCCGGGACGCCACGTCGTACGAGGCGCCTCTCGCTCCCATCCGCACCAGGCGGCTCTGTTCGTTGCGTCTGTCCACGGTGAAGAGTCTAGGACTCCGAGGCAGCCAACCCCGCCTCGTCCGAGTGCTGCGCATCATCTGCAGAAGGCTCGCCCTCCTGCTGCGAGGCGTCCTGGCCCTGGTTCTGGTTCTGGTCGTCCACCTGGATGGTGTCGGTGCTGGTGGCGAAGACCATGCCGTAGTTCTGGGTGGCGATGCGGTCTATGCGAGAGGAGCGGCAGAGCGACGAGCGCACGATCTGGAGGTTCTCGTTGGCGACCTTGGTCTCCTCGATGCTCTGGGAGATGCCCGAGTTGGCCTCGAGGACGCGGACGGTCGCGGTGGAGATGAGGACCCTGCTGCCCCCCAGGACGAAGACGGCCGCGATGAGGCAGAGGGTGACGCGGAAGGCCGCGACGAACTGGCTCGAGACGCCGCGACGCGCGCGGGCGTCCAGGCCGCCGCCTTCGACGACCTCGAAGGGCGCGTGGCCGTGCTCGTCGAGGCGGCGCCTCCCCTCGTTGGCGTCGAGGCTGTATGCCTCGGACCCTGCGTACCTCATGCCCTACCCCTTTTTCTGACGCGGAGTCGGCGGGCCTTGCGGCCCGCCTCCGCCCGCTCGTGCGTTTGTGCTGCGTCTGAGCTGCGATTCTGCTGCGTTGGTGCTACGTGCTGCTGCGTCGTGCCACGGTGGTGCCATGCAAGCGGCCCTAGGGCCGGTGTTGCCTTCGGGCGCTAGGCGTCGAGCTTGACCGCCACGCGCATGAGCGCGCTCCGCGACCGCGGGTTGCGCTCGATCTCCCCGTCGCTCGCCACGAGGGGCTTTCTGGTCCTGACCTCGAGTATCGGCACGTGATCGCACACGCACACCGGAAGCTCCGGCGGACATGTGCACCCCTGCGAGAGCTCCGCGAAGGCGTGCTTCACGACGCGGTCCTCGAGGGAGTGGTACGAGATCACGCAGATCCTGCCACCCGGGTTCGTCCAGCGGACGGCGGCCCTAAGGCCCTGGTCCAGGACGTCCAGCTCGTGGTTCACCTCGATGCGCAGGGCCTGGAAGGTCTTGCGCGCCGGATGCCCCCCGTGGCGCCTCCCCGCCGCGGGAATCGCGGCCTTGACCACCTCTACGAGCTGGAGGGTGGTGAGGATGGGCGCCTTCTCCCTCGTGCGGACGACCTGCCGCGCGATGCGCGCGGCGAACCTCTCGTCCCCATATACGCGGAGAACCCGGGCGAGGTCTGCTTCGGTGTAGTTGTTTATGACCTCTGCTGCGGTTTGGGTGTTGTTGCCCGGGTCCATGCGCATGTCTAGCGAGGCGTCCTCATGGTACGAGAAGCCCCTCTCTGGGATGTCGAGCTGGGGTGACGATACCCCGATGTCGAAGAGGAAGCAGTCGACCCCGGGAACCTCCGCCTCGACCAAAAGCTCGTCGAGCTGGCCGAAGTTCCCCTTGAAGAAGCGCCGGTCCGCGCCGGGGACCTCGCGCTCGAAGCGCTCGGTGGCCGCGGCGAGGGCCATGTCGTCCTGGTCGATGCCGATCGAGAGGCCGTCGGGCTGGACGAGCCGGGCCAACTCCACGGAGTGGCCGGCGCCCCCCAGGGTGCAGTCGCAGACGACCTCGCCTGGCTTGGGGTCCAGCTCGCGGATGACCTCCTCGAGCATCACGGGCACGTGCCGATATTCGCCTGTCAAGTGGCTCGCCCTCCCCGCCTGCGCCTAGTCGCGGAACATGAGCGCGTCGAGGTCCTCGTCGAGCTCGTCCATCTCCTGGCCGAAGCGGGACGCGTCCCAGATCTCGAGGTGGTCGATGTTGCCAACGATCACGACCTCGCGCTCGATGCCGCACTTCTCGAGGCACCCGGCGCCGATCTTGCCGAGCGCCACGCGTCCTGCGGAGTCGACGTCGACCGTGACGGTCTTCGACGAGAGCGCCCTGCGGAGCTTGTCGTCCCTCCTGCTGCGCGGGTCGAACCCGTCGGGGAAGAAGCTCTCGATCCACGCCTGGTGGCTCTGGGGGGTGAAGCCATAGATCGCGTCTCCGACGGGGACGAGGCACACCTGCTCCTCGAACTGCTTGCGGAACGGGGCGGGAAGCGTGACACGAGACTTGGCATCCAGGTTGTGCTGGTAGCTGCCAGTCAGGTACATGTCCCCCTCCCCTCTCTGCTCGCAGGGAGTCCCCCCTCGAAAACGTGAGACTAATAATAGGTCATCCGCCCCCTTTCGCAACACTTCCCTCCACTTTGGTACACCGAAGGCACCACATTTTGGGCTGAGCGGACCCGGAGTCTGGGCCATGCCCCACATGTCGTGGGAACGCCCGTTCTGGGCACAAGTTCGCATGGCAAGTTGTGTAGGACCTGTGAATCTGCTGGTAGAATGCATCTTCGCAGGTCAGATAGGGTGTTTTTTCTCAGACGAGAGGAGCCTGCGGCCTCGGTGGGACGAGGTGTGGGGTGGAGTGCGGACGGGGGCCGGGCGGCGTAGGGGCTGGGCGGTGCCGGAGCCGCGGCACAAGCAGGAAGGCAGGCAAGAAGGCAGACTCTCTCGCTTGTCGGCAGTTTTGGAGAGGGGAACCACCGACAAACGGGCCGACATGGCACGCTCACGTCCAGGACAGCCCACTTGTCGGCACTTTTGGAGAAGGAAGCCACCGACAAACGGCCGGCAATGACACGCTTATGGCCAGAACAGCCCGCTTGTCGGCACTTCTGGGGAGGGGAACCACCGACAAACCTGCCTCACCGCGCAGCGCATGCCCCGACGCCACCCCCCTGCCAGGCGCTCCAGCGCGACTACCCCTCCCGCAGGTCGGCCCTCGGATGGGCCTGGAGGTAGGCCATGCGCACGTGGGTGCGGTCGACGTGCGTGTAGAGCTGGGTGGTCGAGACCGACGCGTGCCCCAGGAGCTCCTGGACCATCCTCAGGTCCATGCCCCCCTCGAGCAGGTGCGTCGCGTAGCTGTGCCTCAGCGTGTGGGGGTGGAGTCCCTCGATCCCCACCATGCGGCCGTAGCGCTCGACGAGCGCGTGTACCGCCTGGCGCGTGATGCGGCTCCCCCTCTGGCTCAGGAACACGGCCGGTCCCGGCCGGCCGTGCACGGCGAGCAGGGGCCGCCATTCCTCGAGGTAGCTGGCGAGGGCCCGCGCCGCCGTTCCCAGTACCGGCACGACCCGCTCCTTGGAGCCCTTGCCCATGACCCTGAGCAGCTCCTCGTCCAGGAGCACGTCCCTCAGGTCCAGGCCGCAGAGCTCGGAGACGCGCAGGCCGCAGCCATAGAGCAGCTCCAGGATGGCCTTGTCGCGCCGGAAGGCGGCCACGTTGCTGCGGTCGGGCTCGCCCGTCTGGCGCGCCTTGGGCCTGGGGTCCACGCGGAAGGGCTCGTCGAGGAGGCGTGCCGCGTCCTCGCGCGATATGACGTCCGGCAGGCGCTCGGGCTTCCTGGGCAGCGCGAGGTCCGCGGTGGGGTGGTTCTCGCAGATCTGCTCGGCCACCATGAAGCGATGGAAGCCCTTCATGGCCGAGGCCGCCCTCTGCACCGAGGAGGAGGCGAGTCCCATCTCGTGGAGCTCCCTCACGTGCGCCTCCGCGTCCTCCCTCGTCACGTCGTCGGGCGCGACCACGCCGCGCTTGGCCAGGAAGGCCAGGTAGCGGTCGAGGTCGCGCCCGTAGGACTGGATCGTGTTGCGTGAGCTGCCTCGCTCGATGGCAAGGTAGGCAAGGTAGTCCCGGCAGGCCCTGTCGAGGCTCGCGGCCAAGCTACGCCTCCTTGGCCCCTGCGTGCAGGGGTTCGACGGCAAGACGGCCGCAGCCCTCGTGGTGGGCGATCGCGGCACGCACGAACTCGCGGAAGAGCGGTGCCGGGCTGGTCGGGCGGCTCTTGAACTCGGGGTGAGCCTGGGTCGCCACGAACCAGGGGTGCACGTCCTCGGGGAGCTCGACCATCTCGACCAGGCGCTCGTCGGGCGAGAGCCCGCTCAGGCGAAGGCCGGCCGCCTCGAGCCTGGCGCGATAGGCGTTGTTGACCTCGAAGCGGTGGCGATGGCGCTCGTAGACGAGCTCCTCCCCGTAGGCCTCGCGGGCGAGGCTCCCCTCGCCCAGCTTGCAGGGATAGGCACCCAGACGCATGGTGCCGCCCTTCTCGGTCACGTCCTCCTGGTCGGGCATGAGGTCGATCACGGGATACTCGGCGTCGGGGACGAACTCGGTCGAGGTCGCCCCAGGCATGCCGCAGACGCTGCGCGCGAACTCGCAGACCGCCACCTGCAGGCCCAGGCACACGCCCAGGTAGGGGACGAGCTGCGTGCGGGCGCGGTGGGCCGAGAGGATCTTGCCCTCTATGCCGCGCAGGCCGAAGCCGCCGGGGACCAGGATGCCGTCGGCGCCGCCCAGGACCTCGTCCGCGTTGGACTCGTCGAGCTCCTCGCCGTCCACCAGGTCGATCCGCACGTGACGCCCATAGAAGACGCCCGAGTGGTGAAGGGCCTCGATGATGGAGAGGTAGGCGTCGGGCAGCTGGGTGTACTTGCCCACGACCTTGACGGTGACGACGTCCTCGCGGCGGTTGGCCTCGTGCATGACGTCGGTGAAGCGGCCCCAGTCGGCCAGGTCGCGCTCGCGGGGCTCGAGGCCCAGGCGCTCGAGCACCTTGAGGTCGAAGTCCTGCTCGGCGAGGTGCGCCGGCACGTCGTAGATCGAGGGACAGTCGGAGTTCTCGAAGACGCAGTCCTCGGCGACGTCGCAGAAGCTCGCGATCTTGGCGCGGATGGAGGCGTCGACCTCGTGGTCGGAGCGGCAGACGATGAAGTCGGGCTGGATGCCCATGGAGCGCAGCTCCTTCACGGAGTGCTGCGTGGGCTTGGTCTTGACCTCGTGGGCCGCGGCGATGTAGGGCACCAGGCTCACGTGGATCACGACGCAGTTGCCCGCGCCCTTCTCCTTGCGGAACTCCCTGATGGCCTCGACGAAGGGCTGGCCCTCGATGTCGCCGATGGTGCCGCCGAGCTCGGTGATCACCACGTCGGCAGAGGTCTGCTCCTCGACGCGCAGGAAGCGCTCCTTGATGGCGTTGGTGACGTGGGGGACGACCTGCACGGTGCCGCCCAGGAAGTCCCCGGCCCTCTCGCGCGAGATGAGCGACTGGTAGATGGCGCCGGTGGTGAAGTTGGACTCGCGGGTGAGGTTCTCGTCAATGAAGCGCTCGTAGTGGCCCAGGTCGAGGTCGGTCTCCTTGCCGTCCTCGGTGACGAAGACCTCGCCGTGCTGGAAGGGGCTCATGGTGCCCGGGTCGACGTTGAGGTAGGGGTCGGCCTTCTGCATCATGACCTTGTAGCCCCTGGCCTTGAGGAGCCTTCCCAGAGAGGCGGCGCAGATGCCCTTCCCCAGGGAAGAGACGACGCCACCGGTGACGAATATGTGCTTGGTCATAAGATTGGGCCTCCCGCAACGAGTCGATGTGACTTATCCACGGGACTCGATTGTACGACGGGTGGTACGCCCGTCGGGCCCATGGAGGATTTTTCACAAAGCGCGAACGCAGGCGAGAGGGGCTGCGGCTAACGGGCCCGTCCCGCGGCCGCGGCCTCGAGCATCTGCCGGGCGTGGGCGAGGGACGCCTCGCTCGCGTCGCCCGAGAGCATGCGGGCGACCTCGACGACGCGCTCCTCCCCCTCGATGGGGCGGATCGTGGTCTGCGGGAGTGCGCCCTCGCTCTTCGACACCAGGTAGTGGCGCTCCGCCATGACCGCCACCTGCGCCAGGTGGGTCACGACGATGACCTGGTGGCTGCGGGCGAGACGGGCGAGGACCTGCGCCAGGGCGACGGCGGTGCTTCCGCCCACGCCCGCGTCCACCTCGTCGAAGACGAGCGTCTCCGTGCCGTCCGCCTCGCCCAGGACCACCTTGCAGGCGAGCATGACGCGGCTGACCTCGCCGCCGGAGGCGATCCTTTTGAGTGGACGCGCCGCCAGCCCCTCGGCGGGGCGGTACATGAGCTCGACCGAGCTGGCCCCCGCAGAGGTCCACTGGGCGCGCGGCAGCCTCCTCAGGGCCACCTCGAGCCGCGCCGTCCCCATCTCGAGGTAGGCCATCTGCTCGCAGACGGCGCGGGAGAGCTCGGGCGCCGCGGCGGCGCGCAGCCCGTCGAGGGCATCGGCGCGCCGCGCGAGCTCCGCCTCGGCGGCGTCGAGCGCCTCCTGCGCGCGGGCGACGAGCCCGCTGCCGTCGCGGGCCGCATCCACGAGCTCCGCGGCCTTGCGGCGCCGCTCGAGGACGTCCTCCATGCGCGGGCCGTAGCTGCGCAGGAGCCCCTGGAGCTGGGACATCCGCGCCTGCATGCGCTCGAGCGAGTCCTGGTCGAAGTCGAGGGAGTCGCGGTAGCGCCTGAGCTCCGAGGCCACGTCCTCCACGTCGATGAGGCTGGACTCGAGCCGGGAGGCAAAGCCCTCGAGCCGCTCGTCGTAGGCCGCCGCGTCCCTGAGCTCGGACACCGCGGAGGCGAGCGCGTCAGAGACGCCCTCGTCCCCCAGGATGGACTCGTGCGCCCCTCCGGCCGCCCTGAGCAGGGACTCCGAGTGCTCCGCCATGGGGAGCTGCTGCTCGAGCTCCTCGAGCTCCCCCTCCGCAGGCCCCACCTCGACTATGCGCCTGAGGACGAAGGAGGCCTCGTCCACGCGCTCGTCCGCGGAGCGGCTCATCTCGACCACGCGCTCGAGCTCCGCCTTCGCGGCGCGGGCATCCCTGAGAGCCTGCGCGTAGGACTCCCGCGCGCTCGTCACGCCCTCCCCCGCCCAGCCGTCCAGGAGGTCGACGTGACTTGCCACCTGGAGGAGCCTCTGGTGCTCGTGCTGTCCGCAGAGGTCGATGCTCGAGCCCACCCCCTCGGCGAGCTCGCGCACCGAGGCCATGCGGCCGTCCAACTGCACCCTGCCGCGGCCGCTCGCCTCGACCTGGCGCCTTACCACGACGCCGTCCCCATCACCGCCCGCGAGGAAGAGCCTGCCTTCGACGACCAGGCAGTCGCTCCCCTCTCGCACGGCGCCGGCGTCCGCCCGCTCGCCCATGAGCAGCTTGATGGACGAGAGCAGAGCGGACTTGCCCGTGCCCGTCTCGCCCGTGAGGACGGTGAGGCCCGCCGCGGGCTCGATGGTGGCGTCGTGGATGAGCGCCACGTCCTGCACGTGGAGCTGGTCAATCATCAGCGGTTCTCCCCGTAGAACACGCGCGAGACCGACTGGTAGAAGCTCTTCGAGCTGCGGTCCAGGAGGATGATGTCGCCCGGGCCGCGCCTCACGGTGGCGCGCACGCCGCGCGGGCCGCAGTCCATGGGCTGTCCGTCGGAGAAGAAGAGGCGCTCGGCATGGCGCTCGGGGCTGATCGCGATCTCCACGACGTCGGAGGGCGCCGTGAGGAAGGCGCGGGCCCTGATGGAGTGCGGCGCCACGGGCACGCAGACCATGCCCGAGAACTCTGGCGTGACGATGGGCCCGCCCGCCGCGAGGGCGTAGCCCGTGGACCCGGTGGCCGTCGCCACCACGAAGCCGTCCCCCCTCAGGCGCTCGATGTGGTGCCCCGAGACCGCCACGTCGAACTCGATCATGTCCCCCCTCACGCCATGCGTGAGCGAGAGGTCGTTGAGCGCGAAGGAGCGCTTCGACTCTATGCTGCCGTCCGGCAGCTCGAACTCGACCTCGATGTCCAGGGTCGCGCGATGGGACGCGTGGAGCTCGCCCGCGAGGGCGTCCGCCACCGTCTCGATCATGTTGGATGGGCCGCCCGCCGTGAGGAAGCCCAGGTGCCCGTACGAGAGACCGAGGAGGGGTATCTCCTGGTAGCCCACGATGCGTGACGCCCTCAGCAGCGTTCCGTCGCCTCCGAGCGAGACGACCAGGTCCACGCCCTCGGTGCTCACCACGCGACCGGGGAAGAGCTTCTTGTCGTGGGCCCACTGCAGCTCGACGCCCTCCCCCTCGAGCCACGCCGCAAGGCGGCTGGCGCCCTCCATGGCCTCGGGACGGGAGTAGTTGGGAACGAGCAGCACCTTCATCCTTGACACCCCTCATTTGGAACGCGTGTTCGGTCTTTGCAAGAGTGTAGCACGGAGCCGGAGCGCCTATCCAGTCGCACCGAGACCGGGCGCGCGGTCGGCGTGCCGCGTGCCCGGCGCGTCCCACGCGACGCCGGCGGCGCGCGCCGTCTCGGCAACGACGCCGGCGAGGTCCAGCTCCGCAGGCGACGTGCCGCGCGTGCCCAGCAGCAGGAACTCCCTGTTGCCCTTGTGTCCGGCGATGGGACTCGCGCAGCAGCCACGAGGGGCGAGGCCCCTCTCCTCGAAGGCGGAGGCGACCTTGGCAAGCGCCCAAAGCCATACCCCGGGGTCGCCCACGACGCCGCCCTCCCCCACCTGGGAGCGCGCGGCCTCGAACTGTGGCTTGACCAGCGTGAGGAAGGAGCCCTCGGGCGAGAGGAGCTCGCACACGGCGGGCAGCACGGTCGTGACTGAGGTGAACGAGACGTCACAGACCGCGAGGTCGACACGCCCCGCGCGCTCGGGCGAGGGGACGTCCACGATGTTGGTGCGCTCGAGGAGGGTGACGCGGGGGTCCTGGCGCAGTGACCAGTCGAACTGCGCATAGCCCACGTCCACGGAGAGCACGCTCGCGGCGCCGCGCTTGAGCAGGCAGTCGGTGAAGCCACCGGTCGAGCAGCCCACGTCCAGGCAGGCGAGCCCGGTTGGGTCGACCCCGAAGGCGTCGAGGCCGTGCTCGAGCTTGAGGCCGCCGCGGCCCACGTAGGCGATGTGACCCCTCACGTGGAGGGGCGCGTCGGGCGCGAGGAGCTCGCCGGCATGGTCGAGCCTCCGGTCGCTGGTGCTGACGTCGCCCGCGAGGATGGAGCGCAGGGCGTCCTGCGCGTTGGAGAAGAGGCCCCTCTCCACCAGGAGCTGGTCAAGGCGGCGACGGCCCCGGCCCATGCTAGTCCCCGCTGGTGGTCGGCCCTGCCTGCCCGTCACCCGCCGCCTGGGGCGCGTTGGAATCGGCAAGCTGGGCCTGCTCGCGCGCGGAGAAGTCCGTCGCATCGACCAGGTCCACCGCCTTGGAGCCCAGGGCTATGGCCTCGTCGAAGAGGTCGAGCGAGCGCTCGAGGGAGGTTTCCTTGTCACGGACCAGGTCTATAATCTGGTCGAGGCGTCCGCTGATGTCCTCGAAGGACTCATACGCGGAGGTGTCCGGCTTCGCCATGGCCTACTCTGCCTCGACGGTCTGGGGTTCGGGGACCTCGGACTCCGCAGGAGCCTCCGGCTGGGGCTCAGCCGCAGCCTCGGAGTCGACGCCGTTCTCGCCTGGCCGGGCATCGGCCTCGCCGGAGTCGGCCCGGTCGGGGCCACCCTCGTCCTCCGCCTCTCCAACCTCCACGAGCTCGGCGTCTGCCGCCTCGGCATGCCGGCGTTCCTCCTCCGCGCGGCGGGAGAGTTCCTCATGGGCGTCCGCGACCACGTCGCGACCCGCCTCCATGCGAGAGGCGACGCGGCCGAGAAGGCCGTTCACGAAGCGCGAGGACTCGTCGGTACCGTAGGCCTTCGCCAGTTCGACGGACTCGTCGATTGCCACGGCGGTCGCAACCTCGTCGACCTCGAGCATCTCGTACAGGGCGATGCGCAGGAGGTTGCGGTCGACGGCGGGCATGCGCGAGAGCCTCCAGTTGGAGGAGGTCGCGTCGATGACGGCGTCGAGGTCGGAGCGCATGTCGTCCGCCCCGCGCGCGAGGCGCTCGCCGAAGGGGTCGAGGGGGCCGTCCGAGAGCGAGTAGTCGCCCTCGAGGACCTCATAGACCGTGCGGCCAGTGGCCTCGGCCTGGAACAGAAGCTGCAGGGCCTGGCTGCGCGCAGTGGTGCGCGGACCGAAGTGCATGTTGGACAACGCTACTCCTTGGGAAATACGAGGCTGTCGATGCAGACGTCGACCGCCGCGACCTGGACGCCGACCTGCTCGGTGATGGCGGCGGCGACGGCCTCGCGAACGGCGGCGGCGAGCTGGGTGAAGGGGTACCCGTAGAAGACGGCCAGGTGGACGGAGACCCTGAGCTCGTCGTCCTCGACGCTGGACTCGACGGCCTGCGCCGCGGGAACGCTGCTGCGGGTGAAGACGGAGACCAGGCTGGAGGCGATGTCGTTGCCGCCCACGCGCACGACGCCCTCGACCTTTTCGGCCGCCAGGGTGACGATGGTCGAGACGACGTTCCGCGAGATGCCGATTCCAGAGATGAAGAGTTCGCTGTCTGCCATGGGAAGTCCTTTCGGGAGGGACGCTCCGTCGAATCCGTTTGCGACGCTCACGGGACCAGTATAGACGTTGGGCATGGCCGGGTGCCGTCGCCCACGAAGCCGCCGCAGGGACACGACGCTGGCACGCCGCTCACGCGGGCAGGACGGGTGCCCGGTCGGACACGGGCATGCCGGACATGGAAGCCCAACGCGCGGCCTCGGCCCTAAAGCGCGGGACCCACGTGCCGCTCGCACGCGGGTCCCGAAGGGGGCATGCCTGGGGGGCGCTAGACGCGCGAGACGAACTTGCCGTCGCGGGTGTCGACCTTGATGACCTCGCCCTGGTTCAGGTACATGGGGACCTGGATGGTTGCGCCGGTCTCGATGGTGGCGGGCTTGGTGCCGCCCTGGACGGTGTCGCCCTTGAAGCCGGGGTCGGTCTCGGTGATCTCGACCTCGATGAACATGGGCGGGTTCACGCCCAGGAGCTCGGTGTCGGCGTAGAGGAGCTGGCAGGTGTCGTTCTCCTTGAGCCACTGGGCGTTGTCGCCGATGTAGGAGGGGTCGACGGGGATCTGCTCGTACGACTCGTTGTCCATGAAGACGTAGGCGACGCCGTCGTTGTAGAGGTACTGCATCTCGCGGGTGATGAGCTGGACGCTCTCGAACTTGGTGCCGGCGTTGACCGTCTGGTTGTTGATGGTCTTGCCGCTCTTGAGGTCCTTGATGGTGTAGCGGACGAAGGCACCGCCCTTGCCGGGCTTGACGTGCTGGAACTCGACAAGGGTGTAGTACTTGCCGTTGATCTTGAGGCCCATGCCGTTCTTGAAGTCTGCGGTGCTGATGGTTGCCACGTGTCTCTCCTTCTCGCCTGCGCCCGCAAGCGCGAGGCGCGGGCTCCTAGTCATATGCGCAGGCAGTATAGCGCAGGGCGGGCTGTCGGCAGATGCTCCTGCCTGGGGCTTCACACAGCCAACAGCTGGCATCGCGACAGTTGGGGCGCCGTCGCGTGCGGCCTGGCGCACGCGCCACTCGCCCGGCATGCCGTCACGCACACCGCAGCACCACCATGCACGTAGCCGCGCACGCTGCGGCGCCATCATGCACGTAGCCGAGCACGTCCCGCACCACCGCGCACGTCGTCACGCACGTCCCGCACCACCGCGCACGTCGTCACGCACGCCGCGAGCGTTCTCCACGCGCAAACGCACAACGCGTGAATCCTCCACGCGCGAGCGCACAAGCTCCCAAGGCGGCAACTGGGCAAACGCCGAGGCGCGTGTGCGTTGGAGCGTGAAGGATGAAATGAGCGTGCGTTGGCGCGTGCACGGTGAGACTGCGCGTGCGTTGACGCGTGCTCGATGAGACTGAGCGTGCGTTGGCGCGTGCACGGTGAGGCGGGCGTGCGCAGGCGCGTGGACGACGAAGGCGAGAGGCACAGCCGCCCGCCCGTACGCCCACGCGACGCGCGACGGCGCTACTTCCCGGTGACGTCCCTGAACAGGCGCCGCACGCCTAGCCCGACCACGTCCAGGAAGCTCGGCGACCTCACAAGACGGTCCTCCCCCACGTACGGCCGCATCGCGCGCAGCGTGGCCTTGTTGTCCCTCGTGGAGAACGAGAAGCTGCCGTTCGTCTTCGTGAACACCGCGAAGCGCGAGATCAACCTGCCACCCAGCATCACGGACGCGGCGACGTGGTCCACCTCGCCCCAGGGAATCTGGACGTAGTCCTCGGCGTTCTTCTCGTTGTAGAACTCGATCGCCTTGTTGCCCACCATGAGGTCCCCGTAGGTGGCGAGCCCATGGTAGGAGGTCGCGCGCACGGCGAGGTCCACGCTGCTGTTCTGCGATTGCGCCATCTTCGGGCTCCGATCGGTCGGGGTCTATTCGTGGCGGCACCCGGGGCGTCCGCCAAACCATGCGTTCCAGTGCCAACAAGACGCCCGCCGCGACGGGCGTCCCGATGCGTTCCGGTGCCAAGCGAGAGGGGCCACGCCCCTCGGCCGGGAAGGCTCCCTGCCTCCCACAGCCTACTAGGCGCGGCCCCTCGCGTCGAGCGTCACGCCCGCCGTCGCGGGCGTGCTTCCTACATGAAGCCGCAGACGCGGCCGACGATGCCGAAGGCGAACAGCGCGAGGATGATCGCGATGGGCGAGACGTTCTTCTTCAGCAGCTTGCAGCAGAGCAGGGTCAGCAGCACGGCGGCGAGGCCGGGGATGAGCTGGTCGAGGTTCTGCTGGAGGGTGGTCACCTTGGTCGCGTCAAGGCCGTTGACGCCCAGGGCGCTGTACTGCAGGAGGGCGGTCTTGACGCCCTCGGCGCCGGCGGGCAGGTTGGCCCAGTCGATGTAGGCGCCGGCCTGCTGCGGGATCTTCGAGACGATCGGGGTGAACGAGATGGACACCCAGCGCTCGACCAGCGAGCCGATGATGAACATGCCGAGGATGGAAGCGCCCTCGGTAATCCTGCCCAGCATGCCGCCCGAGAGGTCCTGCGCGATGGAGGCGCCGGCCTTGTAGCCGAACTCCTGCGTGTAGTACTCGAACGCAAGGCGGATGACGTTCCAGAGGACGAAGAACAGGATGGGTCCCAGGATGTTGCCCGAGAGCGCCAGGGAGGCACCGAGGGCACCCAGGATGGGGCGCACGGTGAACCAGAACACGGGGTCGCCGACGCCGGCCAGCGGTCCCATCATGCCGACCTTGACGCCCTGGACGGTGGCGTCGTCGATGGGCTCGCCGTTGGCGCGGCCCTCCTCGAGCGCCAGGGTGACGCCCATGACCGGGGAGGAGACGTACGGGTGGGTGTTATAGAACTCCAGGTGGCGCTTGAGGGCTGCGACCTGGTCATCCTTGTTGGGATACAGGGCCTTGATGGCCGGGATGATGGAGTAGCACCATCCGCCGTTCTGCATGCGCTCGTAGTTCCAGGAGCCCTGGAGGAACTGGTGGCGCCACGCGACCGCCTTGCGGTCTTTGGCGCTGAGCGTGATCTTCTCTTCTGCCATTTGTCTTCACACTCCCTTGGGGCCTAGTAGTTGTTCAGGATGTCGCCGAGAGGGTCGCCCGAGCCGCCGGCGCCGCCACCCTGGGTGGCAAGCTCCTTGAGGCCGAGGTAGATCAGGGCGAGGGAGACGCCGATGGCGCCGAGGGCGATGAGCGTGAGCTGGCTTATGGCGGCGAGGACGAAGCCCAGGGCGAAGAAGGGCCAGACCTCCTTGGTGGCCATCATGTTGATGACCATAGCGTAGCCCACGGCAGCGACCATACCGCCGCCGACGGCCATGCCGCCGGACAGCCATGCGGGCATGGCGTTGAGGGCGTTGGTCACGGCCTCGGCGGGGATGACGCAGAGCGCGGCGGCCGGGATGGCGATGCGCAGGCCCTGCATGACGATGCCGGCGAACTGCCAGCGCTCGATGGCGCCGAAGTCGGCGCGCTCGGCGGCCTGGTCCATGGCGTGGACCATGCCGGTGGCCAGCGTACGGGCGATCATCGTGAGGAAGAGGCCGGCGACCGACAGGGGGATGGCCAGCGCGATGGAGGCGTTGACGGCCGTGGTGGAGTCGGCGCTGCCGCCCGAGAGGGCGAGCACCATGATGATGGCGGAGGCGACGGAGGCCAGGGCCGCGTCAGGCGCGACGGCGGCGCCGATGTTGGCCCAGCCAAGGGCGATCATCTGGAGCGAGCCGCCCAGGAGGATGCCCTCGGTGGGATAGCCCGTGACGATTCCGATAAGGGTGCAGGCGACGAGCGGCTGGTGGAACTGCCACTGGTCGAGGATGCCTTCCATGCCCGCGAAGAACGCGACGATGACGACGAGCAGGATCGTGATTGGCGACATATTCCCTCCTTCTTACTTGGTCTGGGCGGCAAGCTCGGACTTTGCCTTCTTCATGATGGCGTCAAAGGGCTCGGCGGAGTCGGCGGGCACCTTGCGCACGTCGAACTCGATGCCGTGGCCAGCGAGCTTCTCGAGCGTCTCGACGTCGTCCTCGCCCATGGCGATGGCGTTGGTCACGACGACCTTGCCCACCGAGTGGGCCATGGAGCCGAGGTTGACCTTCTTGATGTCGACGCCGCCCTCGACCGCGCGGAGCAGGTCCTGCGGGGTCTCGAAGAGGAGCATCGCCTTGGTGGCACCGAAGCGC
This sequence comes from uncultured Olsenella sp., assembly GCF_959602185.1. Classification (NCBI taxonomy): domain Bacteria; kingdom Bacillati; phylum Actinomycetota; class Coriobacteriia; order Coriobacteriales; family Atopobiaceae; genus Olsenella; species uncultured Olsenella sp. The sequence goes on along the minus strand of NZ_CAUGRZ010000006.1, from coordinate 86,225 downwards.
GGGTCCTTAGCGACGTCAATGATCTTCTGGACGGGAACGACGTGCACCTTGACTCCCGGAGGCGCCGCCTGGACGATCATCGTCTTGCGGAGCTGGTCCTTCGAGACGTCGTCGGATACCACGATGATGCGGTCGGGACCGGTCATCTTGGTCCAGGTCGTGGCGACCTGGCCGTGGAGCAGGCGGGTGTCGACGCGCACGAGCACGAACTTGATGTGGCCGTCGCCCAGGACCGTCCCCTCGGGAATGGCGCCCATGGGGGCGGCTGCGGGAGCCGGCGCGGCCGCGACGGCCTCCGCGGGCTGCAGGGACTCGGGCTTGACCTTGACGCCGCCCTTGGCCTCGGGATAGATCTCCTTGGCCACGTCGGCTGCGGTCTCGGCCGCCATGCGGGAGCCATACGCCGAGACGAGCATGGGCAGGCTGAGGCCGGTCACCGCGACCCAATCCTCCTTGCCCTCCTCCTCAAGCAGACGCGAGGTCTGGTTGAAGGGAGTGCCTCCCCAGAGGTCGACCAGGAACAGGACGTGGTCCTGGTCTTCGAGCTTAGCGACCGCTTCGAGCAGCTTGGCGTGATAGTCGTCCGGCCCCATGTCGGGGGTCAGGGCGACCGCCTCGACGCTCTCCTGGGGACCAAAGATCATCTGTCCCGACTCCTTGATGCCCGTGCAGAGCCCGCCGTGGCTTGCCAAAATGATGCCTACCATCGCTTACCTCCTTCGCCTTTCTTGTACTTCCTTGCCTACAGGTCCCGTGCGACGCGACTCGTCTCAGGTCAACTTGCCGAAGCCACCCGCACGTACATCGCACAAAACAAAATTATATTGTTTTGTGGTTTTCCTTTGACGAGCTACCGTTCGTCGAACGCTAACTTGTTTGAACAACAATGCATATACAGACGTAGACAGTGCAAACGAATCAGATTTAATTTTTGGGTCAAGATGCCGTCCGCCTATATCTTCTTGACTTTGCGGAACATTGCCAGTTTTTTCTCGCCCAAAATGCCCACCTTTGGGCCCTGGCCTGTCCCTTTGGCGCCCACGCGGTCCGCCTGGCACCTACAATCGGCTGGTACGCAAACACGAGGCCCAAGGCGAAGGGAGCCCGTACCATGCAGAAGGGAGCCCCACCCATGCCCCAGCAAAGCGAGAGCGGCGTCGCGCCCGAGGTCGAGACCGCAAGCGACCGCCTGAGGCTGGTCATGGGCGACGAGGCCCTGGCGCGCGTGCAGGCGAGCCGCGTCATGGTGCTGGGGCTGGGTGGCGTGGGCTCCAACTGCGCGGAGGCGCTCGCCCGCGGCGGCGTGGGCTCCCTCGTGCTGGTGGACCGCGACGTGGTGGCCCTCAGCAACCTCAACCGGCAGGCCGTGGCATGGCGGCACACGCTGGGCCAGCCCAAGAGCGAGGTCATGGAGCGCCTCGTGCGTGACATCAACCCCGACTGCCAGGTCACGGCCCTCCACGCCTTCCTGGGCAAGGACGGCCTGACCGACGCGCTCGCCGCCCTCCCCCGTCCCGACTACGTAGTCGACGCCATCGACACCGTGTCGCAGAAGCTGGCCATCGCCCGCTGGTGCCAGGACGAGGGCATCCCCCTCCTCTCCAGCATGGGAGGGGCAAACAAGCTCAACCCCTGCCGCCTGCGCTTCTCGACCATAGAGAGGACGGACGTGGACCCCATAGCGCGCGTGATGCGCAAGGAGTGTCGCAAGCGCGGCATACGCGGCCTCAGGGTCCTCTATTCCGACGAGCCGCCCATCCCCGTCGAGGGTGGCACCGGCCCCGACGGCAGGCGAGACCGCAGCCACTCCATACTGGGGACCATGAGCTACCTGCCCCCCATCATGGGCCAGATGATCGCCGGACGGGTGATCTGCGACCTCGCGGGGCTCTCCAACGAGCTCGACCACCAGGGCTGGCGCTAGCGTGGGCTGGCGGCTGGCGGACATGCATTGCCACCTCGACCTCATGTCCAACTCGCGCGAGGTGGCCGTGGAGGCCGAGGGGCTCGGCCTGGCCATGCTCGCCTGCAGCGTGACGCCGGAGGGCTACCTGCGGGCGCGCGAGGAGCTCAAAGACTCCCCCAACGTCCGTCTCGCCGTGGGGGCGCATCCCTGGTGGGTGGCGGACGGCCGCATGACGGACGTCGACGTCGCACTGGCGGCACGGCTCGCCAGCCAGGAGGGCTTCGTGGGCGAGATAGGCATGGACCTCTCGCCTGCCCACGTCGACCTGGAAAGCGAGGCACGCCAGCTCGCGTCCCTCGAGCGCGTCTGCGCCGCAGCCGCATCGGGGCCCGGTCCGGACGGCAGGCCGCGCGTACTCTCGATCCACTCCGTGAGGTGCGCCGGCACGGTGCTCGACGTCCTGGAGCGCACGCGCGCCCTCAAGCGCTGCGCCTGCGTCTTCCACTGGTTCAGCGGCACCAGCGACGAGCTGCACCGCGCCGTGAAGGCGGGCTGCTGGTTCTCGGTCAACGAGATGATGCTCGCCACCAGGCGCGGCCGCGAGTACGCCCGGCAGCTGCCCGAGGGCAGGCTCCTCACCGAGACGGACCTCCCACCCACGGAGGGCGAGCCCTTCTCGGCCGCCAAGATAGCCGCCTCGCTCGAACGGACGCTGTACCAACTCGAGGGAATACGCGGGCGAGACGTGCGCGAGGCCTGCGCCGCCAACGCGACGGAGCTGCTGGGGTTGAGCTAGACGCGCGGCGGCGCGAACGCACGGCAGCCGAGCCCGTGCTAGGCGCGCGGCGGCGCAAAAAGGGAGAGAGGCGCACAGACCACAGCCGATTTGCGCGCCTCTCAAGAAATACCTGCTAAAACGCAAGCTCGCGCGCAGACCACGGCTGGTTTGCGCGCGAGCGGACCACGTGTCCTACACCGCGCGGTGCTTGCCGACGTCCTCGCGCACCACGCGCGGAAGCTCATCCCCGCCCACCGACTCGGGCGTCACGACGACCTTGGTGATGTCCAGGTCGCTCGGCAGGTCGAACATCGTCTGCTGCAGCGTGGACTCGCAGATCGCGCGCAGGCCGCGCGCACCGGTACCGCGCTCTATGGCCTGCCGCGCCATCTCGCGCAGGGCCGCGTCCTCGAACTCGAGCTCGACGCCCTCGATCTGGAACATGCGACGGTACTGCTTCACGATGGCGTTGCGCGGCTCGGTGAGGATGCGCACCAGGTCGTCCTCGGTGAGCTCGTGGGTCGAGGTGATCACGGGGATACGGCCGACGAACTCCGGGATCATGCCAAACTTGTGCAGGTCCTGGGGCATGACCGCGGCCATGAGCTCGTCCTGGTTCTCCTCCGTCTTCCGGGAGAGCTCGGCGTTGAACCCGATGCCCTTCTTGCCTATGCGGTCGGCCACGATCTTGTCCAGGCCCACGAAGGCGCCGCCGCAGATGAAGAGGATGTTCCTGGTGTCGATGTGGATGAGCTCTTGCTGGGGGTGCTTGCGCCCTCCCTGCGGGGGCACGCTGGCGATGGTGCCCTCCAGGATCTTGAGCAGCGCCTGCTGCACGCCCTCGCCGGAGACGTCTCGGGTGATGGAGAGGTTCTCGGCCTTGCGGGCGATCTTGTCGATCTCGTCGATGTAGACGATGCCCAGCTGGGCCCTCTCCACGTCGCCGTCGGCGGCGGCGATGAGCTTGAGCAGGATGTTCTCCACGTCCTCGCCCACGTAGCCGGCCTCAGTGAGGGTCGTGGCGTCGGCGATGGCGAAGGGCACCTCGAGGAAGCGCGCCAGGGTCTGCGCCAGCAGGGTCTTGCCCGTGCCGGTGGGGCCCAACAGCAGGATGTTGCTCTTGGCGAGCTCCACCCGCTCCTCGTCCTCGCTCGTCACGTCGTCGCCGGACACGATGCGGCGGTAGTGGTTGTAGACGGCCACGCTCATCGCGCGCTTGGCCTCCTCCTGGCCCATCACGTACTGCGACAGCTCGTCGTAGATGTCGTGCGGGGTCGGGAGGTTCTGTATGGGGCCCTGGGCGAGGTCGAACTGGTCGAAGTCGCCCTCGGGCACGAAGTCCTCGTCGTTCTCTGCCATGATGTCGGCGCACTCGCTGACGCACTCGTCGCAGATGAAGACCCCGTTGGGCCCCTGGACGAGCTTGCGCACCTGGCTGCGGGTCTTGCCGCAGAACGAGCAGCGCATCTCGGGTGGGTTGTTGTCTATCGCCATCTGGCCTCTCCTCGAAGGGCGCGTCACGCCCGCTCGCTACTCCGCCTGCTCCGTGCGCGAGGCGATGACCTTGTCCACCAGGCCGTACTCGCGTGCCTCCTCGGCGCGCATGTAGTTGTCGCGCTCGGTGTCGGCGTTGATCTTCTCGATGGGCTGGCCCGTGTTCTGGGACAGGATCTCGTTCAGGCGGTTGCGGATCCAGCGGGTCTCGTCCGCCGCGATCTGGATGTCCGTCTGCTGACCCTGGGCGCCCGAGCTGGGCTGGTGGATGAGCACCATGGAGTTGGGCAGCGCCATGCGCTTGCCCTTGGCGCCAGCCGAGAGGAGCACGGCGCCCATGGAGGCGGCCATGCCCACGCAGATGGTGGCCACGTCGGGCTTGATGAAGTTCATGGTGTCGAGGATGCCCAGGCCCGCGTACACGTCGCCGCCGGGCGAGTCGATGTAGAGCGAGATGTCCTTGTCGGGGTCCTGGCTCTCGAGGTGGAGGAGCTGGGCGATCACGAGGTTGGCGCTGTCGCGCGTGACCTCCTCGCCCAGGAAGACGATGCGGTCGTTGAGCAGGCGCGAGTAGATATCGTAGCTGCGCTCGCCGCGCGGGGTCTGCTCGACCACGTACGGGATGAGGGGGATGTTGGTAGGGTTGATCATGTCTCTCCTAACCTAGAGGAATGCGCTCCGAGAGTTGGTACCCCCGGAGCGCATCTACTAGTCGTGGGTCGCGCGAATGCGGAGGGGGCGTGGGGCAACTCCGAGCCTGCCCTCCCCCGCCGCGGCGGCTGCTACTCGCCGGACTCCTCGTCCTTCTTGGCGCGGGCCTCGGCGATCTCGTCGACCTCGGTGACGGTGGCGTTCTCGCTCAGCCACTTCACGGCCTTGGTGCGGCGGATGGACTCGCGGATGGCGGGCATCTGGCCGCTCTTGGTGAACTCGTCGATGGAGGCGTCGACGTCGTCCACGCCGGCACGCTCGAACTCGGCGCGCACGTCCTCCTCGGTGGCCTTGAGCTCGAGCTTGGCGGCCAGGGCGTCGAGGGCCAGCGACTGGCGGGCGCGCTCGGCGGCCTGCTCGTGCAGGTCGGCGAGGAAGTCCTCGCTCTTGATCTGGCGCGCGGCGAGGTACATGTCAAGCGACATGCCCTGGCGCTGCAGCTGGCCCAGGACCTCGTTGGCCAGCTCGGAGAAGACCTGGTTCTGGTAGGCCTCGGGGACCTCCTCCAGGGTGAGGTGCTTGCCGATCTCCTCGACGACGCGGTCCTCCTTGAGGCCGGGGAGGCTGTTCTTCTTGTCGCCCTCGATCTCTTCCTTCACGGCGTCGCGCAGCTCGGCCACGGTGTCGAAGCCGAAGCTCTTCTTGGCGAACTCGTCGTCGAGCTCGGGGGTGACGGACTTCTTGATGCCCTTGAGGGTCACGGTCACGGCGACGTGGTGCTCGTGGTCGTCGTGGGCGCGGCTCCACTCGATGTCCTTGGTCTGGCCCTTGGTCATGCCAACGATGCCGTCGACGAACTCGGTGGGCAGGTAGGCGTTGGAGAGGCCCAGCTGGCGGTCGGTGCCGGCGAGCTCGGGCGCGCCCTCCTTGTTCTGGACGTCGGCCACGATCACGTCGCCGGCGACGACGGCGCGGTCCTCGGTCTCGTCCTCGTAGCTCACGTGGTAGCTAAGGAGCTGCTCGACCTGCATGTCGATCTCGGCCTCCGTGGCCTCCTGGGGAGGCATGTTGATGGCGGGGGCATCGTAGGAGTCAAGCTCGCAGGTGGGGGGAACGCTGACGGTGCAGGTCACGGTGAGGTCCTCGTGCTCGACCACGGTGACGGGGTCGTCGCCGTAGTTGGGACGGTCAACGGGGACGATGTCGAGCTCCTCGAACATCAGGGGCTGCGCCTCGTTCATGACGTCCTCGGTGGCCTGGGCCAGGACGGAGCTGCGGCCCACCATGCTGTCGATGACGGGACGGGGCGCGCGACCGCGACGGAAGCCCTGGAAGGCGTACTTCTGGGCGATGTCCCTGTAGGTCTGGGCGATTGCCTTGTCGACGTCGGCGGCGGGCACGGTGAGCGTGGCGACTACCTGGTCGTTCTGGGGCCTCTCGGCGGTGACGGTGATGTTCAACGTTCCTCCAGTGTTGTTTCTCCTGCTTGGCGGGAGGACCCGCCGCGCATGGTTCCTCTGCGTCTGCGACGTGGTGCGGGCGAAAGGACTCGAACCTTCACGAGATTTCTCCCACTGGAACCTAAATCCAGCGCGTCTACCAGTTCCGCCACGCCCGCATTAGTCACATGCAATTTATGGATTCTAGCAAAGGCTGCTGGGCGTGTGAGCTGACGTTGCCCGTCTTCACGCAAACGGGGAGAGAGGCGGAGCTGCGAGGGCTGCGTGGCACGCGCGCTGGGCTTCATCTCTCTGTTGTAGAAAAGAGAAACGTGATTATCATAATCGTGTTTCTCTTATCTGAAGGAGGACCGACCATGCCCCGTAGCATCCCGTTCTTCGGCCGCAAGAAGGAGCTCACCGCACTCGATGTCGAATACCAGAGCGGCAGCTCGTTCGTGGTCATCTACGGACACAGGCGCGTGGGAAAGACGGCGCTGATCAAGCAGTTCATCCAGGACAAGCCCTCCCTCTACTTTCTGGCATCCAAGGAAGACGAGGTACTCAACCGCAGGCATTTCGCGCAAACGGCAGCCAGGTTCACGGAAAACCGCCTGCTGGCAGACGCGAGCTTCGACGATTGGCGCCCCCTGTTTGGCGCGATCGCCGAAGCCATGTCCGGAAGGCCGTACGTGTTGGCCATCGACGAGTTCCCCTACCTCATCGGGGCGAACAGGGCCATGCCCTCCATCATGCAGTACGTATGGGACGAGCTGCTCTCGAACACGGGATGCACCCTCATACTCTGCGGTTCGTCCGTAAGCATGATGAGGGGCCAGGTCCTCTCGCGGACGAGCCCCCTCTATGGCAGACGCACGTCGCAGATGAGGCTAAGGCCGCTTGCGTTTCAGGAGCTGCGAGGGGCCTTCCCAAGGGCAAGCTACGAATCGGTGGTGCGGTCATATGCCATCACGAATGGGGTGCCCAAGTACCTCGAGCTCTTTAGTCCCGACCAGGACTTCGAGGAGTCCATACGTCGCAACGTCCTCTCCACCTATGGCTTTCTTTACGAGGAGCCCGAGTTCCTCCTGGGAGAGGAGACGAGAGGCACTGCCAGCTACCTCTCCATCCTTTCCGGGGTGGCGGCAGGCAGCAGGAAGACGTCCGAGTTGGGCAGGCTTCTGGGGAGAAAGACACAAGAGATCACCCCCTACCTGAAGCCCCTCATGTCGCTCGGCTTCCTCGAGCGAAGGGTCCCCTTCAACGAGCGCTACCCCGAGCGCAGCAAGAACGGGCTCTATGAGGTGTCGGACAGCTTCCTGCGCTTCTGGCTCACTTACGTGCAGCCCTTCCGGGGAGCGCTCGAGATGGGCAACATGCGGCCCAGCCTCAAGGCGATGGGTCGGAGCTTCCAGAACAAGTTCGTCCCCTTCGAGTTCGAGAGAATCTGCGCGGAGGACCTCGCGCGCCTGTGTCTCGAGGGGAAGGTGGGCATCACGCCGAGCAGGATAGGCGGCTACTGGAACCGCACGGGCTCGCTGGAGCTCGACGTCTGCGCACAGGACGGCACGGGCACCAAGGCGTTCCTGGGAGAGTGCAAGTACTACGCAAGCAAGCCCGTCGGGATGGACGAGTATCGCCGTCTTGCCGCGAAGGCAGAAACGTTCGCGGCAAGCTACGACGATGGCGTCCTGCTGGGCCTCTTCTCGCACACAGGCTTCTCCGACGAGCTCAAGGATCTTGCAGGCGAGAGGGACGACCTCATCCTCGTCGACAAGGGCGAGGTGGTGTGAGGGGGGGCGGGACAGCAGCGCGACCGGTCGCACGGACGATTCCGCAGCAGAAGTGTCCGTTTTGCTGGACAAGCCTCCCCTACAGCCCCAGCGCTCTCCTGGCAGCGTCGCCCCCTAACCATTTGAAATATGAATGCCCCGCCGACATGGCTGTCGACAGGACAAGGTAATCAAATGCGATGGCAGCTAGTCGAGCTTGGTAAGCCCGTCGATCACCGCAGCCTCAAGCGCTTGCTGATTCGAAGCGGTAAGAAGGTTGGAAGTCCTGACGACGCACGTCCCGACCACCTTGTGCGAGCCAGACGCCAGGATGCTTCCGTCGAAGGCAGCGAGGTAGTCATTGCGCTTTTGGGCGTCCTCCGCCGTCGCGTACACCTCCACCGCGCCGCCACCATCGGTGCCAGCGGCGACAATGGGCGTATATCCTGTGCTTGGATAGACCTTGGACTGGTCGACCAAGTCAGAGCTGAAGTAGACGGTTGCCGTGTACGACCCAGCCTTGCCAAGCATCCCGTTCGGATCGTTGTCCTCAGAAACAGCCTCAGCTCCAGTTACATTGGCCAGGCCCGTCAAACGCTGCACCACAGAATCGCCCGACGGATTGGTGACGAGCTTCATCTGGGCGATGCTGTTCTCGAGGCTCTTCTGGGCAGTCCGCAAGGACTCCAGCGTCGACGCGTAATCCCCAAGAGAGGAGACCTCTTCCGCGACGGCCTTTATCTGCTCGGTATCCGATGGCATCTGCGGCGCTTCGACCTTTGCAGCAGAAGCAGATTGAATTGCCGACCTTGCCGCATCCTGCGTCGACTCGTCGAGCGGCTGATCGCCGGAGTCGACCACTCCCTGCAAGCTCGCAACCGCATTGTCAAGCTCCTGGTTGCGCAGCGAGAGTCCGGCAGCCGCCTCGTCAAAAGCCTTTACTGCCGCATCATGCGGCACTTTGAAGTTCACGTACCAAAATGCCACGGCAGCAACGGCAAGCAGCGCAATTGCCGCAATCACAAGGATGCGCTTCTTGCCTTGCGCAGCTTTCCGATCCTTGCCATCCGCTTGCTCTTCGGGCCCTTGCGCCTGCCCTTCCTCGCTCATTGGTACCTCCATCGTCCACTGGATTCCCATTTGAGAACCGCTGTCAAAGCAGGTTGCTGGCTGGCTCCGCTGGTACTTTGAAGCCGTCTCACAAACTTGCCTAGTATTACTTGCGACGGGGTCTGTCTGCGGGCGCCACAGCGCCCGCAGACAAATAAATTCGAGAACTCGCTGGTGCGTTGACGCTTCAGCTCGTAATGACTTACAGGTTTTTTCTCTCCTTTGCGGACGAGCTACGAGCGCACCATTCTTCTCTCCAAGCAAAGTATTTTCATCATCATATATGCCAGGTTGTTCGAACAGCTCACTAAGCTCTTTCCCACTCGTCAAACCATTTGGCATTGATAGTAGTCAGCAAGGACAGACTGGGATAGTATCGCGTTGTTTCGTGCTAAATTTGCCTATTTCGTGTTGAATGGTGGGAGCGATTCATGCAAGAACCATGGGTCTGTATGGAGGATATCGCTACTCACTTAAATGTGACTCCTGAGACCATAAGAAACTGGATAAAGAATGCGCGGGCCGCCGGCGTGGCGGAACGGAGCGTCGTCGTGACCCCTGTATAGCAGATCTAGCTGACGGGACTGCCGTGGAACGCGCTCGGCACCTGCGCCCTAAAACTCGATGGGGTCCAGGTGCACGTCTCCCATTTGCCCAACCCCAACCAGCCGGTCTAGGAAGAGCAGCATGTAGAGGGGCAGGTAGCGGATGGGCTTGCCAAACCTCTGCTCGACGGACACGTTGCGCTCCGAGAGCACCAGGGCCTCGTCGATCCCCCAGTCGCCCGTCCTCAGCAGGTTGTTGAGGGCAAGGTGCAGCTTGTAGTCCTTCCCCGACTTGACCTCGAGCGGAATGACCCTGGCATCCTCGGTCTGGAGCAGGAAGTCCACCTCGCCCTTCCTGCTGTTGTGGAAGTACCAGAGCTCCCTGCCCGACGAGGTGAGCTCCTGGGCGACGACATTTTCGTACACCGCCCCGAAGTTGGCATCCCCCTCGCCCGACACGACCCTCATGGCAGCGCCCCGAGGATACCGCGCCAGCAGGAGCCCGCAGTCAGACGAATAGAGCTTGAACTTCTCCACTACCTTGGTCCGCTGCAGGGGATACTTGGGCTCCGTGACCGCATGGGCGGGAAGCACCACGCCAGCGTCCTCAAGCCAGGTGAAGTCGTCCCTCATCCGCTCGTGCTTGGCGCCTGCCCTCACGGACGCCATCTGGAAGCGCTTGTTTTCCTTCGCGAGCTGCGAGGGCACGTTGGAGTAGATGGAACGGACGTAGAGTCTCCTCTCGCCTGCGTACTTGGAGATGTCGAAACCATACTGTTCGACGATATCAAGGCAGACCTGTCGGGCGCCGCCGAGGTCCAGCCCACCCTCGAGGAACGTCGAGACTGCCTCGGGCATGCCGCCCACTGCGATGTACTGCCTGAAGAGCCTCACCATGCGGTCGTGCAGCGAGTCCTCGACAGGAACCCTTGCGTCAAATGCCGTGCGAAGTTCGTCGATGATGGAGGATGGCACCCCGCTGGCCCAGCAGAACTCCTCGAAGTCCAAGGGGAACATCCGACGGACCTGCGCGTATCCGACGGGAAACGACGTCACGCCGCCGAGCGTCGTGCCAAGAAGCGATCCGGAGAGGATGAGGTCGAAGCGGCCGTCCTCCACGATGAACTTGGATAGCGTGACGACGTCGTGCCCCAGCTGCCGCACCTCGTCAAAGAAGATCAACGAGCCTTCGGGAATGGAGCGGCCCGCCACGAGCGAGAGGCGCGAGAGTAGCTCGGCCGAGCTCGATGCCGTAGCAAGGAGTTTGCCGCTCTCCTCGTCATCAATGAAGTTGACCTCGATATAGGAGTCGTAGCTCTGCCGCGCGAACTCCCGCACGATGTAGGTCTTACCGACTTGACGCGCCCCGAGCAGCACGAGCGCCTTGCGAGCACCAGCGGCCTTCCAGCCTTCAAGCTCATGGAGCATCTTCCTCTTGAGCACTGCCACCTCATCTCTAGCGCAGAAGGTATTTGCTCAATTATGTCTCTAACACAGAACGATTTCGAGGGTTTGTGTGTCTAAAACAGAAGGAATCTTGGCGATTTTGTTACTGACGCACGTTTGCTTCGAAGTTTAATGTTTGTCGCGAGAAGACGGCCTCGACCCGAGCGCGTCATGCGGGCCGGGGCTGGATGCCGGAGCCGCCCGTCGCCGCAGGCACGCGGGAACGCACTCCGACAACATCGTCCACGCCATCCCGCACGCGACCAGACAATGCGCACGCGCAGCCGCATCGCGCACGCCGTTGCGCACGCCATTTTGAACGCGCACGCGGTCGCGCACACGGACTCCTCCCGCCAAATGCGGAAACGCCAAGGCCAATGTGCGCTTTCGCGTGCTGGGCGAAAGCGACGTGCGTAAGCGCGTGCGGGATAGCGGCTCGCGCGCGCAAGCGCGTGCGGGATAGCGGCTCGTATGCGTAAGCGCGTGCGGAGCGACGACGAGCGCGCGTTGTCGCGTGCTGGATGGCCGCCGGTCGCTGCCGAACGCCCGAGTCCCTCTCCCCTACTTGCCCTTCCTCGCGCGCGTGCGATGCGGCGCGGCGTTGACGCTCACGGGGCAGTACTCGTAGCGCGGCTCCTGCACCTTCTGGACGATCCTCTGGATCGAGCGCAGCACGCGGTCGTGCTCGAGCGACCTCACGACCTCGCTGCGCACGTATGCGCAGCCACAGCCCCCGCCGCAGCTGAACTCGCCGTAGCCCTCGTCGTCGATGGCGACGTCCTTCTCTTCGGAGCCCACCACGCAGCAGAAGGTCGAGCCGGCGTGCCGCGCGCCCACGCGCATGCGCTTGGACCCGCCCTCGGCGTCGGTGAGCACCACGGCCACGCCGCTCATGGGGTGGGCGTCGTCTCCCTCTCGGGTCCAGCCTATGAGGTTGGCGTCGTCCAGGTAGTCGTTCTGGGGGCCGAAGGCGAAGCGCTGGCGCAGCTCCATGAGCAGTGGGAGCTCCGCCACGACGGGGATGTTGCCGTCGTTGGGTATGCCGAAGAGGTCCCCGAAGAAGACGCAGGGATACCCCGCCTCGCGCAGGAGGATCAGCATGTAGGCACTGGGCTTGAACCAGTCCTGGACCGTGCTCTGCAGCGCCTGGTTGGGCTGGGTGTCGTGGTTGTCCACGAAGGTGACAGCACGGATGGGCTCGCGCTGCACCAGCGTGTCGTCGAAGACGTGAGCCAGATCCCTCTCGCCCATGCTGTTGGAGGCGTCAAAGAGCCGGTAGTGCAGCGGCACGTCGAAGAGGCTCATGGGAACCTCACCCAGGTAGGACTCGAGGTCTTCCACCTCGGGCGACCAGTACTCCCCCACCGTGAAGAGCTCCTTGCCCGTGGCCTCGCGCAGGCGCGTGAGCCAGCGGTGGAAGAACGCGCGCGAGATGTGCTTCAGCGCGTCCAGGCGGAAGCCGTCGACGCCGGTGGTCTTGAGGTACCACTCGCCCCAGCGGCCGAGCTCCTCCTCTACTGCAGGCTCGCTCACGTCGACGTCGGAGCCCATGAGGTAGTCGTAGTTGCCGTTCTCGGACTTGTCCACATCCTCGTCCCAGTGCTTGCCGTTAAAGAGGTAGACGCCGGGCTCGTGGGTCGACTCGTCCCAGTCGGTGCCGTGGAAGCAGTGCCAGTCCCAGTGGAAGTCGGAGTACTCGTCGCCGCAACCGGGAAAGCGGTAGCGGGTCCAGGCGCTGATCTGGCGCGGCTCGCCCGCCTGCTCGTTGCGGTTGGCGGGGTTGATGGGGGTGGCCAGGACGTCCTCGCATTCCTCCCCGCCGAAGCGCTGGTTGAGCACGACGTCAGCGAGGACCTGAATGCCCGCCTTCTGGAGGGCGCGGATGGCTGAGAGGTACTCCCTGCGCGTGCCGTACTTGGTGCGGACGCTGCCGCACTGGTCGAACTCGCCCAGGTCCCAGGGGTCGTAGACGGCGTAGCCCACGCCCTCGGCCCCCTCGGAGCTCTTGTAGGCGGGCGGCATCCAGACGGAGCTCACGCCCATGTGCGCGAGGGTGGGCGCGAGCTCGGCCAGGCGCTTCCAGTGCGCGCCGTCCGCGGGTAGGTACCAGGAGAACCCCTGGAGCATCATGCCGTTTTCCATGTGAACCTCCGGAGTGTGGGGGTGGGTGGTTGGGTACGGGGCGGGGTCGCACGCGTGGGTGCGTGCGGCGGCGCCCTGGGTACGGGCAGCGGCGGTGCTGGGCGCGGGCGTGTCGCGGCAGACGCGGGTGCGTACGACGTGCGGCTACGTTGCGGCGCCTCTCTCGCCATGAAAATGCTAGCGCTCGCGGGGTGCAGAAGCAAAGCGAGGCGCTGCTGGCGGCCACGCGCACGCGGCTGCGCACGTGGCCGGGCATCACGCACACCCATGCGGACAGCTGCCGGCACCATGCACGCGAAAGCGCACAAGCAAGAGCATCACACACGTCATTGCGCACACGGTTGGCATCGTGCACGCTCTTGCGCACGTCGGCCCCTCTCGCTATCTGGGCAAACACCGATGTCGCTGTGCGCTATCGCGTGCTGGCTGAGAATGGCGTGCGCAACGGCGTGCACGGCGGCCCAACATGTGCGCAACAGCGTGCCGGACGAAAGCGACGCGCAACGCAACGCAGCGCAAGCGGCGGCAACACACGTGCTCAGCCGAGCGGGTGGCGACCACGCCCGCACGACAAAAAAATAGGGGCACCCCCATTGCTGGAAGCCCCCCCGCAAAACGGTCGAACCGTTTTTCATACTGCAATTAGTCTGGTGGGCAGGAGCGAATTAGTCAAGTCCGCCCACGGATTGCCGCAAATTTCGAACCGTGCTACCGCTTGGCCAGTGGACTTCCCTGCCCGAACTAATACCAACCCCTCACCATCGCCTCGATAAAAGCGAAACCAGTCCGCACGACATCGTTTTCTCGGTAATACGATTCGTGCTTCTTCGTCCGCGCAATGATGTGCCGCAGTTCCTCTCCGCGGCGGACAAGCATGGTGCTGGGCACCAGAGAACTATGGACAAATAGGGTGGTAGAGATTCCCTGGAACCTCTCGTTGCTCAGCTTGATGCGTCTCGTCCCCTTTGAGACGCCAATCCTAGACAGTGCATTGGAGACGGAGTGTTGCGGCGCATGCGCAGGCACTCCCCTCCTCATGTCATCGATGATGCAATTGTTATGGGCGCATGCATTGCGAAGCACGCGCACACTCTGCAGCAGATACGAGTCGTTCTGCATGGCCTTATTGCCAGACCTCTCGGCGACAAACCTGTAGAAGTGAACGAGACGTCCGAAGGGAATCAACTCGAGAAATGCCCAGGCCGGAAAGTCAAAGGAGGGGTATGTTCCCAGCAGATTGCGAACGTAAGGACTCGACTTTCCGCGGTCAATCTCTGCGCGAACGTAGTTGTGTCTTCCGTCGACACTGAGGTTGCGGGGGTCATCAATGAAATCGGCGACCACGGAATAGCCGTCCTCCCCAACACGCTCCAGCTCATTAAGCAGTCGCATCTTTGAGAAGTGTTCGATGTCGATTGCAAGAAGCAGGAGCTCACTGCGCAGGTACATGTCAATGACGGAAAGGTCGACCAGCATGCCAAAGTCAAGGTTGACGAAGCATCCGTCGTTTTCTCCGCCCTGCACCCTGTCAAAGCACTTGCGATATGCCTTGAGCCTGAAGTAGTTGTTGTTTTCCGCCAGGTAGCGAGCCGCCTCTTCACGGCTATACAGCTCGAACTTGATGCCCCTGGTGGCCAGGCGATCTATCTGCTGCTCGACCGAGAGCCACGGCTTGTTTTGCTCCGACATTCTCCTCCCAACTCTGTTAGTGGAAGGATTGTATCCATTGCACGGATGCAGCGCACGCGCTCGATAGGAGCTAAACACGCATTGTGAAGTACAGGTATGTGACTGTAGCCTCACGTGACAGCTGACCGCCATATCGACGTGATTGTGCGCGCGCCGATGCGGTGCTGCGCACGCTGCTGGCATCGAGCACGCACAAGCGCACGGTCGCAGGCAACGTGCACGTCATTGCGCACACTACAGGCGACGTGCACGCGAAAGCGCACATCGGCCCCTCTCGCTATCTGGGCAAACACCGAAGCCACTGTGCGCTATCGCGTGCTGGCTGAGAATGGCGTGCGCAACGGCGTGCCGGTCGAGAGGGGCGTGCACACGACAGCCGCGACGCACACGCGACACCCGCGCACGCGCGTCCCTCTCGCCCGCGTCGGTCGCGTAAGCTACAGGCAGCGGCGCAGGCGCATGCCAGACGCCAGGGGGAGGAGCGGAAATAATGCCGAAGTGGACAAAGGCGCACATCATCGATGGCTTCGTGAGTCTCCTTCACAGGCACAGCTACCCCTCCATCACCGTGGAGATGGTCCTGAACGAGACCGACGTCAGCAAGACGACCTTCTACCGCTACTTCAGGAACAAGGCGGACGTGATGGACGCCTACTTCCAGCGCATCTATGACTCCGCCCTCCTGGACGAGGGCTGTCGCGACCTCGAGGACCTCTTCGCGGCCATCCTGGAGAAGGCCCGCAGGAACCCCGAGCAGTACCGCATGTTCGAGACCACCGGCTACAACTCGTACCGCCAGTTCATCTATCGCTACGCCCTCACCATGGGCACCAAGATCATCGAGACCTCCTGGGGCCGGAAGCTGAGCGAGGTCGAGGCCTTCCACGTCGCCTTCTTCTGCGCCGGAGGCAGCCACGCCGTGGAGGAGTTCAGCCGCGGGCAGAGCTATCGCAGCATGGGCAGCAGGCAGGCGGCGGCCGAGATCGCAAGCATGATGAACTCCGAGTACAAGGTGGCCATCGACGAGGCGATGCGCGCCAACCTGCGGGAGTACATCCGAAGACGGGACGGTTAGGGCAGTTCGTTCCCTTTTGGGACGGTTAGGGCCGTCCAAGCTTTGCGGGCGCACCAGCCCACGCTAGATTCGAGGCCACGCCGGTTCCGGCGGAATCCAGCAAATCCAGCAGGGAAGGACGCCCAACATGAAGGAACAGTATCGCATCATCATCTGGGGCCTGGGCCAGGTGGGCAGGTCGGCCCTGCAGCTCATCGACTCACGCCAGTCCTTGACCCTGGTGGGCGCCTACGACCTGGACCCCGCAAAGGTCGGCAGGAACGCGGGCGAGGTCTTCGGCTTCGAGAAGTGCGGCGTGACCGTGACGGACGACGAGGACGAGGTGCTGGGCCTGGACGCCGACATCGTCCTCTACTACCCCTCCACCAAGTGGGACGAGGGCAAGCTGCCCTCCCCCACCTCCGTCGGGGGCAACGTCGAGGACATCGTCAAGATCCTCTCGCATGGCAAGAACTGCAGCTCGACCCTGCCTGTCTACTTCTCTGAGAAGAACGCGCCGGAGTACTTCAGGCAGATCGACGAGGCCGGCAGGGAGCACGGCGTCACCTACACCCAGCAGGGCATCTTCCCGGGCCTCTTCACCCCGTACCTGCCCACGATCTTCGGCTCGCTGTCCCGCAGGATCGACCAGCTCGTCGTCTACGGCGGGCAGGACGACTCCGCCAACACCACGCCGTGGGTAAACTTCCTCTGCTACGGCAAGACGGTCGACCAGATTCCCGCCCCGCAGTTCGCCTTCCTCAAGAGCCTGTTCTTCACGTACTACGGGCCGACCGTCATCGAGGTCACCGAGCGGCTGGGGCTGGACTACGACGAGTACCGCTGCGACGTCGAGCAGGTGATGGCCGACGCCGAGGTGACGACCCCCAACGCGCACATCATGCCGGGCACCATCGGCACGCACCACTTCGTGATGGCGACCTACGACCATGGCCGCGAGGTGGTAGGCTTCCACTTCAACCACAAGGGGTCGAACCAGATTCTGGCCGACTACAGCGTGGAAAAGGCGATCGAGATCTTCGGGGAGCCCCACGTGAGGGTGGACATCGACGGCATCATCGACCACGAGGACCCGTTCCTGACCAGCGCCGCGCCCAACGTGAACCTGATTCCGGCGATCGTGGACGCGGAGCCAGGCTACCGGGACGCGCTGGACATCGCCTTCGGGAGGCTGCCCAGGTAGCGGGGGTGCGGGCGGGCGGCGGGCGGGGAGTCTGACGCGCGCGGCGGCCGCGACTGCGTCCAACGCGTGCGGCGCGGCCGCGAAAGCGCCGAACGCGCGTATCTCTCGCCCGCGACGACCGCGACTGCGTCCAGCACGTGCGGCGCGACTGCGACGACGTCTAACGCGTGCGTCTCGCCTGCGACGACGCCCAACGCGCGCGCTGCGGCTACGACGACGCCCAACGCGCGCGCTGCAGCCGCGACGACGCCCAACGCGTGCGAATCCATCGCGACAACGTCCGACGCGTTTTCTCGCCATCGCCCAACTGCTCAAACGCAAGGCTCCCAGACGCGTTCGACGTATTCGCGGCTTGCGGAGACGCGACGGACGTTGTCGTGGGGGCCGCGGTGGCCGTATCGCCTCGGCAAGTCAGCATAATTTGAAATTCTGTGGACTGCGCTTCTCGTGAGCTGGGCAAACGTGAGCGTGGTCAACAGAATTTCAAATTATACTGACTTGGCGTCCGATCCGATGTGACGAGGAGCGTGGGCGAGAGTGACGAGCGCAACGGCGCGCCCCTCTCGCCCGAGCCACGGCGCTACAGGTCCTGCAGCGCGACCACGTCCAGCGCGCCGCCACCTCGCGCCCTCACCGCCGCCAGCGCCTGCACCAGCGCGATCGTCGCCGACATGGCCGTCACGCAGCAGATGCCATGGTTCACCGCCGCCGCACGCAGCCGCGCCCCGTCGCCGCGTGAGGCGTGCCCGTGCGGCGTGTTGACGATGAACGCCAGGCTGCCCGACTCCACCAGGTCGAGCGCGTTGGGGTGCCCCTCCGCGACGCGCCTCACCACCTCGCAGGCGATTCCCGCCGCGCGCAGCGTACGAGCGGTCCCCTCGGTGGCCACGATCTTGTAGCCCATGTTGGCCAGCGCCAGCGCCACCGGCGCGATCGCACGTTTGTCGCGGTCGCAGACGGAGACGAACGCCGCCCCCTCGCGGGGCATCTCATAGTCGATGGCCTGCCGGGTCTTGGCGTACGCCTCCGGGAAGCTCGCGGCGATGCCCATGACCTCGCCGGTCGAGCGCATCTCGGGACCCAGCACGGAGTCCGCCCCCGGGAAGCGCGCCCAGGGCATGACCGCCTCCTTCACGGCGAAGTAGCCCAGCTCGCACCCCTCGTCCGGGAGCTCCCCCGCAGCGCGGAGCCCCGCGATCGTCTCGCCCGCCATGACGCGCGCGGCGAGGCGGGCCAGGGGCGCCCCCGTCGCCTTGGACGAGAAGGGCACGGTGCGACTCGCGCGCGGGTTGAGCTCGATGACCAGCAGCTGCTCGTCCTTCACCGCGTACTGCACGTTGAGCAGGCCCACCACGCCCACCTCCAGGGCCAGCCGGCGCGTCGTCTCGCGCACGCGTCGGACCATCTGGACCGAGAGCGAGAACGGCGGGCAGCAGCAGGCGGAGTCGCCGGAGTGGATGCCGCACTCCTCGATGTGCTCGAGTACCGCGCCCACGTGGCACTCGCTGCCGTCGCAGAGCGCGTCCACGTCCAGCTCGATGGCGTCCTCGAGGAAGGCGTCCAGGTAGACGGGATGGTCGGGCGAGACGCGCGTGGCGCGCTCCATGTAGCCGCCCAGCTCGTCCTCGCCGTAGACGATGGCCATGCCGCGCCCGCCCAGCACGTAGCTGGGCCGCACGAGGAGCGGGTAGCCCACGCGGCGCGCCACCTCGCGGGCCTCGTCCGGCGTGCTCGCCGTGGACGAGGGCGGGTAGGCGACCTCCAGGCGGTCGAGCAGCGCGGCGAAGCGGTCGCGGTCCTCGGCCAGGTCGATGGCCTCGGGTTGGGTCCCCAGGATGGGCACGCCCGCGTCGCGCAGGCGACGTGCCAGGTTGATGGGCGTCTGCCCTCCCAGGGTCACGATCACGCCGAGGGGGCGCTCCCACTCCACGACGTTCATCACGTCCTCGAAGGTCAGGGGCTCGAAGTAGAGCCGGTCGGAGCTGTCGTAGTCGGTGGAGACCGTCTCGGGGTTGCAGTTGACCATGACCGTCTGGTAGCCGCGCTCGCGCAGCGCCGCCGAGGCGTGCACGCAGCAGTAGTCGAACTCGATGCCCTGGCCGATGCGGTTTGGACCGGCGGAGAGGATCACCGCGCTGCGGCTCGCAGGCGCATCCGGGGACGCGGGGGCAGGCACGGCCGCGGCACGGGGCCCAGCCTCGAGCGAGGCGCCAGCGCAACTCTCGCCTGGCAGGGCAGCCATGGCAGGCGTGGAATCCGCGGGCGTCTCCCCCGCCGCGTAGCCGAAGTAGTGGTAGCCCGTGTGCGAGGCGAACTCCCCGGCGCAGCTGTCCACGCTGCGGCGCCGGGGCACGACGCCCAGCGCCTCGCGGACGCCGCGCACCACGTCCTCGCCCGAGCCGACGAGGCGCGCGATCTGCAGGTCGGAGAAGCCGAGCTGCTTGGCAGCGAGGAGGCCCTCCGCGCCGAGCCCCGCCAGACCCCGCCGCGCGAGCTCGCTCTCCGCCCGGACGACGTCCCTCATGCGGCAGAGGAACCAGGCGTCCACGCCCGTCGCCTCGTGCAGGCGTGCCACGTCCCAGCCGCGGCGCAGCGCCTCGCCCAGCCAGAGGACGCGCTCCGGCGTGGGGCGCGCCACCAGCTCGAGCAGGCGCGCGTCATCCGCCTCGTCGGCCTCCGCCGGACTCACCAGGCCCGGCCAGCCGCGCTCCAGCGAGCGCAGGGCCTTCTGCAGAGCCTCCTCGAAGCAGCCACCCATGGCCATGGCCTCCCCCACCGACTTCATGCGGGTGGTGAGCTCCTCGCTCGCTCCCTCGAACTTCTCGAAGGCGAAGCGCGGGACCTTGACCACGCAGTAGTCGATGGAGGGCTCGAAGCAGGCTGGCGTGGCGCGGGTGATGTCATTCTGGATCTCGTCCAGGGTGTAGCCGACGGAGAGCAGCGCCGCCATCTTTGCGATGGGGAAGCCCGTAGCCTTGGAGGCCAGTGCCGACGAGCGGCTCACGCGGGGGTTCATCTCGATGACGACTACCTCGCCCGTCGTAGGGCTGACGGCGAACTGCACGTTGGAGCCGCCGCAGGCGACGCCCACCCGCTCGAGGATGGCCAGGGAGTAATCCCGCAGGCGCTGGAGCTCGGCGTCGGTGAGGGTCTGGGCGGGCGCCACGGTGATGGAGTCGCCGGTGTGGACGCCCATGGGGTCGAGGTTCTCGATGGAGCAGACCACGATCCCGTTGCCCGCGGAGTCGCGCATGACCTCCATCTCTATCTCCTTCCAGCCCTCGAGGTCCTGCTCGATCAGCACCTCGTGGGCAGGCGAGAGCGTGAGCCCCTCGCGCGCGATGGCGGCGAGCTCGGCCTCGTCGTGGGCCATGCCGCCACCGGCGCCACCCAGCGTGAAGGCGGGGCGCACCACGACGGGGTAGCCCAGGCGCGCGGCCACGGCCTCGCACTCCCCGAGCGAGTGGGCGACGCCCGAGTCCGCCACGCGCAGACCGATGTCTTCCATGGCCCGGGCGAAGAGCTCGCGGTCCTCGCCGACCTGGATGGAGGCGACGTCGCAGCCGATCACCTCCACGCCCCAGCGTGCGAGGACGCCGGCCTCCTCCAGGGCGACCGCGCAGTTGAGGGCGGTCTGGCCGCCCATGTTGGGGAGAAGCGCGTCGGGCCTCTCGCGCTCGATGACCTTCTCGACACTGGCCACGGTGATGGGCTCGATGTAGGTGCGGTCGGCGGTCTGGGGGTCGGTCATGATCGTGGCGGGGTTGGAGTTGACCAGCACGACCTCGAAGCCCTCCTCGCGCAGGGCCCGGCAGGCCTGGGTGCCGGAGTAGTCGAACTCGCAGGCCTGGCCGATGACGATGGGACCGGAGCCGATGACCAGGATCTTGTGGATGTCGTCGCGACGGGGCATCAGAGGGACCTCCCTTCGGGGGCGGGGACGGCGGGCGTGGAGGCGGCGGGGGCGTGCGACGCAGCTGCTGGTTCGGGCGCGTGCGACGCAGCTGCTGGTTCGGGCGCGTGCGACGCAGCGGCGGGGACGGGCGACGTTGCGGCTAGTTCGGGCGCGGGCGCGAGGTAGTCCGCCTCGCCGTCCACGAGGCGCCTGAACGCGTCGAAGGCGTAGGAGGAGTCGCTGGGCCCGGGTGCCGCCTCGGGGTGGTACTGCAGGCAGAAGGCGCGCGCGTCCAGGAACTGGAGGCCTTCGAGGCTTCCGTCGTTGAGGTTCACGTGCGTGAGGCGGATACGGCCGTAGCGCCCGTTGGCGACCACCGGCGCCACGCGACGGCGGCTCCAGTGCCTGAGGTCGTCGTGGTGGCGCGCCTCTCCCCCGCTGAGCTCGGGGACGAGCGGGCCTAGGCTCGGGAAGTCCGGCACGTAGTTGTGGTTCTGGGCCGTGACCTCGACCCTGCCCGTGAGGAGGTTCATCACCGGCTCGTTGCCGCCGTGGTGGCCATAGGGGAGCTTCTTGACGCTTCCGCCCGCCGCCAGGGCCATGACCTGCGTGCCCAGGCAGATGCCGAAGACGGGAAGCCGCCCCAGGAGGGCGCGCATGGCCTCGAGGGTCGCGCCGACGCTCTGGGGGTCTCCGGGCCCGTTGGAGAAGAAGGCGGCGTCGGGGTCCTGCGCCAGCGCCTTTTCGGCAGGGGTGTCCCAGGGCACGACGACGAGCTCGAGGCCACGCGCGCGCAGGACGTCGGCGATGCCGCGCTTCATACCGCAGTCGTAGGCGACGACGCGACGGGGACGGACGGCAGCCGTGCCCAGCGGGGAAAGCACGGTCCTCTCCCCCACGCTGACGTCGGCGACGTGGTTGTGGCTGCCTATGCCCGCGCTCGCCCGCACGCGCGCGACCAGGCTCCTCGGGTCGAGGTCCGTGGTCGAGACCGCCGCCCTCATGGCGCCCGCCTCGCGGACCCTCAGCGTGAGCGCGCGCGTGTCCACGCCCTGGATGGCCACGACGCCCTCCTGCCGCAGGTAGTCGGGCAGGCTCTGGACGCTCTGCCAGTTGCTCGGCTCGAAGCACATGTCACGCACCACCAGGGCCCTGAGCGCCGGCGCCGCTGCCTGGCCGTCGCTGGCGGTAACGCCGTAGTTCCCCACCTGCGGATAGGTCAGCGTCACGATCTGGCCCGCATAGCTGGGGTCGGTCACGATCTCTTGGTAGCCGGTCATCGAGGTGTTGAACACCAGCTCGCCGAAGGCCTCGCCCTCGGCGCCGCAGCAGCGGCCGGCGTAGCAGCTGCCGTCCTCGAGCGCCAGGAGTGCCCTGGGCAGCTGGTCCGCACCCGCAAGAAGGTTCATCGGAGCTCCTCTCCCCTGCGACCGCTCGCAAAAGGGGCACCCGCGGCCTGCGGATGCCCCTCCTGGCGAGGTGTCGCTTGCGTCCTTGGTGGCGTCTCGCGCCACCGTTAAAGGCTTGAACGCATTCTAGGTGCCAGATATTCAAATCTGCGCAAATTGCGAGAGCGTTTATCTGCTTGTCACAGTTCCAGGCGAGAGGGGCATCACGGACGTCAGCGGGGGCGTCGCGCACGCGCGAACGCACATGTTGCGCAGCCGTGGCGGCACCGCGCACGCGCGAATGCACGCGCCTCTCATCTTCCGCGCATTTGCGCACGCTTTTCTCATCTTCCACGCGCCAACGCACAATCAAACCATCGAGCACGCTCAAACGCACATTACCGCCCCACGTTACCTGGGCAAACGTTGCGGCCAATGTGCGCAAGAGCGTGCGCGCTGAAAAAGCCGTGCGTTCAAGCGTGCTCGATGCCAGCGGCAGTGCGCAAGAGCGTGCTCGCACTCATATTCTGTGCGCAATTGCGTGCTGGGTGAGAAAGGCGCGCACGACGGCGCGAATGGGATGCACGACGAAGCGCCCGGCACGCAGGCGGCCACGGCGTACCCGACCGCCACCGGAGCGGCTCCCAATCGTGTCCCACCCCTGAGCTAAGCTGTGTCCATCACACGACCCGTCTTTCCTCGTACCAAGGAGCATCCATGGCAACCATCGTCTGCCCACACTGCCACCAGAGCTTCGAGCTGGAGAGCTCGGACTACCAGGACATCGTGAGCCAGGTGCGCACCAGCGAGTTCGAGCGCGAGCTGCACGAGCGCCACCGGCTCATGGAGGGGCAGAAGGCCTCCGAGCTGGCGGAGGAACGCGCCAAGTCCCAGCTCGAGCTGCAGCGCCTGCAGTCGGAGCTCAACCAGGAGCTCGCCCAGCTCAGGGAGCGCCTCGCCGCCTCTGACGATGCGCGCGCCTCGGCGGTGCGCGAGGCGCGGCTCTCGGTCGAGCAGGAACGCGTCAAGGTGGAGCGTGAGCGCGACGAGCTTGCGGCCCGGCTCTCCAAGAGCGAGGACGCCACGAAGCTCGCGCAGGAGAGGACCCGCTCCGAGCTCCAGGCCCAGCAGGCCGAGCTCCAGGCCGAGGTCGCGCGACTCAAGGCCGAGCTCCAGGCGCAGCAGGCCCAAGCGGCGCGCGAGCGTCAGCTGGCCGACGCCCAGGCGAAGTCCGAGCTCCAGGCCGAGCGCTCCCGCCTCGAGCTCGAGCTCTCCCGCGCCAAGGACAGCCTGGAGTCCCAGGCCCAGTCGGCGCGCCAGGCGGAGGAGCTCGCCGTGCAGCGCGCCACCTCCGAGCTCCGCACCCAGTGCGTGGCGCTCGAGGGGCAGCTCGCCCAGCGCGACAGCCAGCGCAACGAGCTCGAGGCACGCTACCGCGAGAAGCTCAACGAGGCGCAGAAGTCCCAGGAAGAGATCGTGCGCATCAAGGACGACGAGATAGAGCGCCTCAAGGACTACCGCCTGCGGCTCACGGTGAAGATGACGGGAGAGAGCCTCGAGCAGCACTGCCAGCAGGAGTTCAACCGCTGGCGCTCCCAGGACCCCTCCTCGTTCAAGAACATCTACTTCGAGAAGGACAACGAGGCCGTCGAGGGCACCAAGGGCGACTTCGTGTATCGCGAGACGGACGACGAAGGCAACGAGCTTCTCTCCATCATGTTCGAGATGAAGAACGAGGAGCTGGGCTCCACCAACAAGAAGACAAACGAGTCCCACCTGGCCAAGCTTGACCGCGACCGCCAGAAGAAGGGCTGCGAGTACGCGGTGCTGGTGTCGATGCTCGAGCTCGACAGCGACTACTACAACCAGGGCATCGTGGACATGTCATATCGCTATCCCAAGATGTACGTGGTGAGGCCTCAGTTCTTCCTGCTGATCATCGCCCTCCTGCGCAACGCCGCCCAGAAGTCCCAGGACTTGCGCCTGCAGATTGCCCAGATGCGGAGCGAGCAGATCGACATCACGAACTTCGAGGACGCCCTAGGCGACTTCCAGGACAAGTTCGGCCGCAACGTGGAACTTGCCAACAAGAAGTTCAACACGGCGGTGGAAGAGATTGACAAGACCATCACCCACCTGCAGAAGGTGAAGGAGAACCTGCTGGGCTCCCAGAACAACCTGCGCCTGGCGGACGAGAAGGCGAACAAGCTCACCATCAAGCGCCTCACCAAGAACAGCCCCATGCTGGCCGAGCGCTTCCGCGAGCTGGACGACAACAAGGGCTAGGGACGCCCGCAGGCGAGAGGGACACACCCGCGGGGCCGGGGCAGGCTGTGCGCTGGCACCGCCGCCGTCTTGGCTCTCCCTAGCGCTGCCCGCGGGGCCGGGGCAGGCTGCCAGACGGATGCTTCGCATGTCTCCCGCACGGGCAGAGACTAGGCGCCGCGGGCGTCGCCTTATCGCGGGCGTCGCCTTGCCGCTCCCGACCGCGACCGCGATCGCATGTCTCCCGCACAAGCAGGGGGGAGCCGGACCAAGTCCGACTCCCCCCTTGCCTTGCAAGACGACGGCGGCAGCGCCCCCACGTCGGACGTGCTAGCAGACGCCCTGGGCCATCATGGCGTCGGCTACCTTGAGGAAGCCGGCGATGTTGGCGCCGAAGACGAGGTCACCCTCGTGGCCGTACTCCTTGGCGGCGTCGTAGGCGGCGGCGTAGATGGAGTCCATGATGCCGTGGAGCTTCTCGTCGACCTCGTCGAAGGTCCAGGAGAGGTGCTCGTGGTTCTGGCTCATCTCCAGGCCGGAGGTCGCGACGCCACCAGCGTTGGCAGCCTTGCCGGGGGCAAAGAATACGCCGTTCTCCTTGAGGTACTGCGTCGCCTCGAGGGTGGTGGGCATGTTGGCGCCCTCCACCACGTAGCCGCAGCCGTTGGCAACGAGCCTCTGGGCGTCGGCGAGCTCGAGCTCGTTCTGGGTCGCGCAGGGCATGGCGATGTCGCAGTTCTCGCCCCAGGGACGCTCGCCCTCGTGGTAGGTCGCGCCGGGACGGGCGGCGACGTACTCGCTGATGCGACCGCGGCGGCCCTGCTTGATGTCGACGAGGGTGTCGAAGTCGATGCCCTCGGGGTCATAGACGTAGCCGTTGGAGTCGGAGGCGGTCACGACCTTGGCACCCAGCTGCTCGGCCTTCTGGATGGCGTACTGCGCGACGTTGCCGGAGCCCGAGACCGCGACGACCTTGCCCTCGATGGACTCACCGCGCTGCTTGAGCATGTTGAGCAGGAAGTACACCGCGCCGTAGCCGGTGGCCTCGGTGCGGGCGAGCGAGCCGCCGTACGAGAGGCCCTTGCCGGTGAGCACGGAGGACCAGCTGTTGGTGAGGCGCTTGTACTGGCCGAAGAGGTAGCCGATCTCGCGCGCGCCGGTGCCGATGTCGCCCGCGGGGACGTCGGTGTCGGGGCCGATGTGCTTCACGAGCTCGGTCATGAAGGACTGGCAGAAGCGCATGACCTCGGCATCGGACTTGCCCTTGGGGTCGAAGTCGGAGCCGCCCTTGCCGCCGCCCATGGGAAGCGTGGTGAGGGAGTTCTTGAAGATCTGCTCGAAGCCCAGGAACTTGAGGATGCCCAGGTTGACGGAGGGATGCAGGCGCAGGCCGCCCTTGTAGGGACCGATGGCACTGTTGAACTGCACGCGGTAGCCACGGTTGACCTGGACCTTGCCGGCATCGTCCACCCAGGGCACGCGGAAGATGACGATGCGCTCGGGCTCGACGAGGCGCTCGAGCAGGGCAGCCTTCTCAAACTCGGGATGCGCGTCGAGGGCGGGCTGCAGGGTCGTGAGGACCTCCTCGGCCGCCTGGATGAACTCCGGCTGGTCGGAGTAGCGCTCCTTCAGCTCGGCGATGACCTTCTCGGAATAGGACATGGTCTCTCCCCTCAAGGGTTGTGACGCAATGCGGACGGCTAAAGAATAGGCATCGGGTTGGGGGCGGGCTAGGACATTCACGGTGCGTAACTCAATCGACATGCATAAGAAACCGTACTTGCAGGGCATCTGCACGCAGGCGGGGCCGTCGAGTTCGCGGGCGGGACGTGCCTTCTGGGCGCGCGGGGCGACGCCGGTGGAGAAGTTCTGCGACACGTGCGGCGGAATCCTGCAACACGTTAAGTCGGTTGCGGAGTTTGGGACTTTTAGAGCCTGCAGCTGACTCCAGACTAACAGGTCGTTTACAGGCGAGAGACACCATGGGCACAGTCAGTTGCGGACTTCTCCCCTTTTAGAGTCCGCAACTGATGTCGAACGCGCGGCTGGACGACCGAGCGTGCGATGGAACGGCATAGTGCGCAATCGAGCGGCCTCGCGTCAGCCCTTGGCGTTCTGCGGCCCGATGCGCTGGCGAAGTGCCTGGGCAGCCGTACCCGCGGGTCTGGCATGGCCCTCGTCCGCGGCGACGCGCCCTGCGGCAAGGCTCTCGTACAGCGCAAGCCGCGAGGTTAGGTCCTCGTATGCATCCATATCAAGGACTGCAAGGTCACCAGCACCGTTCTTCGTGACGAAGAGGGGTTCGCCGGTCTTATGGCACCAGTCGGAGAGCTCCGCGTAGTTGTTCCTCAGCGTTGTGCTGGAGATGATCTTTGGCATTGTCCCTCCAAACTAAAGTTATTCTTACTTTATTCCACTCTTATTAGTTAACTTTTCGTGCTATTGCAGAACATGGAAAGGTGGCCACACGATGCTGGCAATTGGCGCATAACCCCGCGCGATAAAAAAGCCAGGGCCCCAAAGGACCCTGGCAAGCGAGCGCATGGAGCGGCGGACGGGACTCGAACCCGCAACAAGTAGCTTGGAAGGCTACTGCTCTACCAATTGAACTACCGCCGCGCGTGGTCGGGGTGACTGGATTCGAACCAGCGACCCTCTGCTCCCAAAGCAGATGCGCTACCAAGCTGCGCTACACCCCGGAGCCGCTCTAGGATTATACGAGAGTGCCTCGCGCGGGGCAACGCATTCCGCAAAATCGCACCAGCATCCCGAGTCCGTCGACCAGCTCGTCGTGACCGCTGGCCGGTCCCCCGCCATCTGCGGCGTGAGCGTGCATTTCAGATTTCAAATGTACACCCCTCGTCGCTGAGCTGGGGTTTTGTGGGAGAGGTGCGCATTTCACGCGTAGAATGTGCACCAAGGCAGGCCGCCGTGCCGCATTCCGCGCCGCCATGCCGCAACCCGCACCCCAGGCACGTCGCTGCACCGTTGCACCACGCGCCACCACGCCGCGCCACGCGCCTCACGCCCCGCGCACGCGCCGTGCGACCGGGCGCCGACGCGCCTCTCCCCCGCTTCGACTGGGCGCTCCCCCACCCAAGTGCGTAGAATGATGGGGCACGGACCGCACCCGTCCCCGAAAGGCCCCCAACATGGCAATACTCAGGCTCGGTCGGACGCTCGTCGTGGCAAATCCCGCCTCGCACAGCGGAAAGGGGGCCGAGGCGGCGGAGCGCGCCCGGCGCTTCTTCGAGTCGTACACCTCTGCCACCGAGTCGTTCGAGCTGGTCATGACCGAGGGCCCCGAAGACGCCAAGCGCCTCGCAGCCGGCGCCGCCCAGATGGACACCCTCATCGTCCTGGGCGGGGACGGCGTCATCCACGAGGCAGCGAACGGCCTCATGGCCCTGCCCGCCGACGCCCGCCCCGCCCTCGCCGTCATCCCCATGGGCTCGGGCAACGACTTCGCCCGCACCATCTCGGCCACCTACAACGACCCCGAGCTCTCCCTGGCCGAGCTTCTCGGCGGCCGCAGGGTCAGCATCGACTTGGGCCACGTAACCAACGAGCTCGGCCAGGACACCCACTTCGTCGAGACCCTCTCCTTTGGCCTGGACGCCGCCATCGCCCTGGACACGACCGACCGCCGCGCCGCCAACACGAGCCAGGAGGGGTCGATGCTCTTCGCCACCTCGGGCGTGAAGGTCTTCTCGTCCGGGCACAAGGGCTACCCCTGCAGCCTCCGCCTCGACGACGGCGACCCCCAGGAGCTGCGCGCCCTCATACTCGCGGTCCAGAACGGCCCCACCTACGGCGGCGGCTTCCGCGTCTGCCCCGACGCGCTGCCCAACGACGGAATGCTGGACGTCTGCTACAACGTGAAGGTGCCCTCCATCCCCCGCCTGCTGGCCCTCTTCGGCCTCGCCCGCTCCGGAAGGCACGTGCGCTCGCGCGTCATCAGGGCCGAGCGCGCGAGAAGGCTCCAGGTCGAGTTCGAGGGAGAGGGCATTCCCTGCCAGGTCGACGGCGAGAGATTCGAGGGCAGGCGCTTCGAGGTCGAGGTGGAGCCACGGGCCCTCGACGTGCTCGTGCCCGCCCGCTGCGGCTGGTAGGCAACCAGGGACCGGCAGCTACGCCCAAGGCCGACAATATCCCGGACCGGTAGCTACGCCCAGGGCCGGCAGCATCCAGTCCGGCAGCTACGCCCAGGCCCGGCAGCATCCCGGCCCACAGCCACGCAGCCACGTCCAGCCCACAAGTCCACAGGAAGAGGGACCGCCCGAAGACGGTCCCCCTTGCGTTCGTGCGCCTTCCCTGCCCGGTTGCGCGGGCGCGCCGGGCAGGAGCCGATGCCTACGCCCAGCCCTTGCCGTCGGAGCCGAACTCCTTCATGAGCTCGATGGTGCGGGTCTTGATGGCGTCGCGACCAGGCTTGAGGAGCTTACGGGGATCGTAGCCCTTACCCTCCTTGTCTGCACCGCTCTCGATGTACGTGCGGGTGGCCGCAGCAAAGACCAGCTGGAGATCGGTGTTGACGTTGATCTTGGAGACGCCCTCGGAGATGGCCTTCTGGATTTGGTCGACGGGGATGCCGGTGCCGCCATGAAGGACGAGCGGCAGGTCGCCCGTGAGGGCCTTGATCTCGGCAAGGCGCTCGAAGGAGAGGCCCGCCCAGTTGGCAGGATAGATGCCATGGATGTTGCCGATGCCGCACGCCAGGAAGTCGACGCCCAGGTCTGCGATCTGCTTGCACTCCTCGGGATCGGCAAGCTCGCCCTGTGAGGTCACGCCATCCTCGGTACCGCCAATGCCGCCGACCTCGGCCTCAACGGAGATGCCCTTGTTATGGGCGGCCTTGACGACCTCGGCGGTGCGCTGGAGGTTGGTCTGGAAGTCGGGCTCGTGCGAGCCATCGTACATGACGGAGGTGAAGCCCGCATCGATGCACTTGAAGACATCCTCGTAGCTACCATGATCGAGGTGCAGTGCCACAGGCACGGTGATGTTCTTGGCCTCGACAAGGTCCCTCACGATGTCGGCGACGACCTTGAAGCTGGTCTGCCACTTAGCGGCGCCGCTCGTGCACTGGATGATGACGGGGGACTGGAGCTCCTCGGCCGCGTCGAGGATGGACGAGGCCCACTCGAGGTTGTTGGTGTTGAACGCACCCAGGCCGTAGTGACCCCTCTGAGCGCTCTGGAGCATGGCAGTAGCGTTGACTAGCATGGTGATACCTCCTATACGAGACACCCTGTCGAACCTACGCCCCCAATCATACCGCTCAGCTAGCCAAAATATTCGTGTAGTTGCCATGCCCGTGCGCATGGGCCCCGCGAGCTGGGTAATGCTTGTCTGGATGGACGCGTCTTCTTGGGAGGTTCTCCATGCGTGACCAGCTGAGGCAGGAAGGTGACCGTCACGAGGACGAGGAGGGGCGCGGGGGCGTCCTGGGGGAGCTCTCGCTCTCGGCGATCGTGGCGAGTGCCCTCGCGGCGGCGACCTCGTTCGCCCTCTCGTCCAGGATCGGTCTCGCCGGCTCCATCATCGGCGTTGCCGTAGCGGCCGGCGCCAGCGCCCTGGCCGCCCAGGTGTACAAGGGCATGATCAAGGCCAGCGCCCAGAAGCTCAAGGACCTCTCGTACGACCACGCGGACGACCCGGACCCCACGCGGCCCGGCGTGCCCCTGAGCGGCCACGACGGCAACACCGGCCTGATGCCTGCCGCCGTCGAGTCGCCGCTGCAGGAGGGCCGGGATGTCTCCTTCGCCGCCACGGGCACCCCCATAGCCCCGGACAGCCTGCGCAGCGCCGCAACGCGGCAGCAGAGCCGGCGCGTGGCGCACAGGGCGGCCATCGCCCTGGCGGCGTTCGCCGTGCTCGCGGTCCTGGCCTACGCGGCAATCGTCAGCCTCGTCACCGCCGGCCAGGGCATCGGCCCCAGCCTTGGCGAGGTGGCGCAGCCCACCGTCACGGAGGAGACCGCGGCGCAGGGCAAAGGTGAGAGTGACGCCGCCTCCTCGGCCGTGACGAGCCAGGAGGACGCAAGCTCCGCGGACTCCTCCGCAAGCGGAACGAGCTCCTCGAGCGACACAAAGGGTGACAAGGCGAAGGCAGACGCCAGCTCCTCGGGCACGGAGTCCTCGAAGTCGGAGTCTGGCAGCAGCTCGTCCGGCTCCGGCTCGACGAGCGGCACGAGCGACTCGGGTTCCACGAGCGGAAGCACGTCCGGCAGCGGCGGCTCCTCGACGGATGCCAGCTCCTCCTCCGACTCGGGCTCCACCGACAGCGGGTCCACGAGCTCCTCGGGCAGCGGCGGCACGACCTCCTCGGATGCCGGGAGCTCCGCCAGCTCGAGCGGGAGCTCGAGCAAGTAGGCCAAGGCCAGGCCCGCCGGAGGAGAGACCCGCCAGCCTCCGCCCCCACGCCACTCTCCCCCGCCGTCCGCGCCCCTCCCATGCGCTAGACTCTTGAGCCGTGCCGCTCCCGCTCGGGGGCGGCCCCTTCAAGCAGCCAAAACGAAGACGAGGCAGACCGTGGCGAAGCATGCAGTCACCCCCAGCACCGAGGCGGCCCAGGACGGCGTCCCCGAGGGGCCCAGGCACCGACTCGCCCCCAAGCTCGTGGCCTGCGGCCTCGCCCTGGCGACGGTCTATGGCGGGGGCTGCGCGTACTTCTCGACCCACTTCACGCCGGGCACCACGGTGAACGGGCAGGACGTCTCGCTCATGACCGAGGAGGCGCTCTCGGCCTCGGTTGCGGACGCCGTGCGCGACTGGAGGCTCGAGCTCCAGGGGCCCTCCGGCTTCACGGCCCAGGTCGCGTCCGCCGACGTGGGCCTCGCCGCCCGTGCGGACGACTACGCGGGCGACGCGTTCCGGAAGGCGGACGCGCGCGCCTGGCCCCTTGACCTCCTCTCCCGCCGCGTGATCTTCCAGGAGGACGGCGTGACCCTGGACGAGGCGAGTCTCCGCGACGCCCTCCAACCGGCGGTCGAGGCCTACAACCAGTCCGCCACGGCGCCGACCAGCGCCAGCTCCTCCTTCGACGCCGACGCGGGGGAGTTCAGGGTGACGGACGAGGTGCCGGGCACCATGCTCGACCTCGACCGCGTCGTCGCCAGCGCGTCGACGGCCGCAAAGTCGCTCCAGCGCAAGCTCGTCCTGGGCGACGCGGAGCTCGTCCAGCCAACGGTCAGGCATGACGACGAGCGGCTCGCGGCGGCGACCAAGAAGGCCAACGACGCGCTCGCCCTCTCCATCCCGCTCACGCGCGACGGCAGGGAGGTCGCGCGCGTGGACGAGTCGCTCAGCGCGTCCTGGCTCGTCGTGGGAGACGACCTCGCCCTCGGCGCGGACGGCGACGCCATAGGCAACTGGATCAACTCGGTGCTCGCGGCCAGCGTGGACTACTCCGACGAGGTCAACGACTACGCGGTGGACGACGCGAGCCTCGCCGAGTCCATCTACGACGCCCTCCTGGGCCAGCGCTCCGACCCCATAGAGATCCCCCTGCAGGTCGTGGGCTCGCGCCCGGCCGAGAGCGAGGGCGCGCGCGAGCGCGGACGGCACATCGACATCAACCTCTCCACCCAGTACGCGCGCTTCTACGACGCGAACGGAAGGGTCATATGGAGGTCGTACATCGTGTCGGGCAACACCTCGGAGGGTCGCACCACGCCAACGGGCACCTACGCCATCAACTCGAACATGGCCCGCGACACGGTGCTGGTGGGAGCCGACGAGGACCACGACGGCGAGCCCGACTACAGGAGCAACGTGTCGTACTGGATGCCCTTCATCGGCAACTCGGTGGGCCTCCACGACGCGACCTGGCGCTACAGCTTCGGCGGGTCGATCTACAGCTACGCCGGCAGCCACGGCTGCGTGAACCTCCCCTACCAGGACGCGAAGGCCCTCTGGGACCTGGTCCGCGTGGGGGACAAGGTGGTCGTGCACTGGTAGACGACACGTCGCTGCCGGCCTGCGCCAGCGCGTCCCGCCGGCGAGCGGTCGGCACGCCGCGCTGGCGCGGTTCGCGCGACTAGTACGAGACGCTGCACTCCAGGCCGAGCGCCCGCACCCGGGCCGCGATGGAGTCGAGCGCCTCCGGGCTGGCCTTCCTGAGACCCTGAAAGGGCGTGTCGCGCGCGATGGTGTAGACCATCACCACCTCGGGGCGAATCCGTGCGAGCGCCTCAAGCCAAGGTCCGACGTAGGCCTCACCCGTGTTGTCCACGCTCCTGCCGTCGAGCTCCCCGCCCAGGAACATGCTCTGGACCATCACCCTGCCGCCGAAGGCCGCCAGCGCGTCCACCACGCGGCCCACGTCGTAGCCGCCGACGGGCCGGTCCACCCTCCGGATGAAGTCCCCGTCCACCGTGTCCAGCTTGAGGATGTTGTCGTCCACGCGCAGGAGCGCGTCGCGCACGGCCGGCACGTGGGCCATGGTGGCGTTGGAGAGCACCGCCACCCGCGCCTTGGGGCAGAGCTCGTCCCTAAGCGAGAGGACCGCATCCACGACCTCGGGAAACTCTGGGTTGGCCGTGGGCTCCCCGTTGCCCGCGAGGGTAATCACGTCGGGGGGCTCGCCCGCCGCGGACATGTCGCGCAGGCGTGCGCCCAACGCCTCGGCGACCTGTGTGGCCGTGGGCCAGGGCGAGCTCGTGGGCCGCTCGTCGTTGGTGCCGTTCTCGCAGTAGACGCAGTCGAAGCTGCAGCGCTTGCCGTCCGCCGGCGCGAGGTTGACACCCAGCGAGACCCCCAGCCTTCGGCTGCGGACGGGCCCGAAGACGGGGCCTGGGTTCAGGTAGGTTGCCATGGCTTCTCTCCCCTCCTAGCGCCGCCCGCGACCGTGCGGGCGAGCCCCATCCTAGACCAGCGAGCGCATGGAACGGGCGGCTCATGCCATAATGTCTTGAGAAATGGCACGACAGCCGCCTGTCGCAACGAATCCGGAGGGCCAACCCATGAAGAAGGTCATCACCTTCGCCATCCCCTGCTACAACTCCGCCGAATACATGGACAAGTGCATAAAGTCCATCCTCGTGGGGACCAACTACGCCGAGGACGTCCAGGTCGTCATCGTGGACGACGGGTCCACGAAGGACGACACGCTGGCCAAGGCAGAGTCCTGGCAGGAGCGCCACCCCAGCATCGTGAAGGCCGTGCACCAGGAGAACGGCGGCCATGGCATGGCCGTCCTCAAGGGCCTGGGAAACGCCGAGGGGACCTACTTCAAGGTCGTGGACTCCGACGACTGGCTGGACGCCGAGGCCTGCGCCACCCTTCTGGGCAAGATCCGCGAGCTGGACGAGACCGGCGAGCGCGTGGACCTCATCATCAGCAACTACGTGTACGAGCACGTGGAGGACGGCAGCAGCCACGTGGTCAACTACCGCTCGGTGCTCCCCGTGGGCAGGGCCTTTGGCTGGAACGACATCCGCCACTTCAAGATGACCCAGAACCTCCTCATGCACGCCCTCTGCTACCGCACCGACGTGCTGCGCGACGGCGGGGTGCCC
The DNA here is from genome assembly GCF_959602185.1 of uncultured Olsenella sp. NCBI lineage: Bacteria > Bacillati > Actinomycetota > Coriobacteriia > Coriobacteriales > Atopobiaceae > Olsenella > uncultured Olsenella sp. The sequence continues at coordinate 51,927 of NZ_CAUGRZ010000006.1, read as the reverse complement.
ATGCCGGCGCACACCTTCTACGTGGACAACATCTACGCCTACGTCCCCCTGCCGCGCTGCCGCACCCTCTACTACCTGGACGTGGACCTCTACCGCTACTTCATCGGGCGGGAGGACCAGTCGGTGAACGAGAAGGTCATGGCGGGCAGGATCGACCAACAGGTCAAGATCACTCGCATCATGATGAGGTCCTACCACCTCTACCAGGACATCGAGTCGTACGCCCTGCGCAGCTACATGGTCAACTACTTCGTCATCATGATGATGATCTGCTCCGTCTTCTCGAAGCTCTCGGACCATGCCGACGCCATGGCGGAGCTCGACCGCCTCTGGAGCGACCTCTACGACTACGACCGGCGTATGTGGAGGCGTGCGCGCCTGGGCATCTGCGGCCTGGCCACCAACCTCCCGGGCGCCGGCGGGCGCGCGGCGACCATCGCGCTGTACCGGACCGCACAGAGGTTCATAAAGTTCAACTAGGCGAGGCACGACCAGCCCGCACGCGACGAGTCACATGGCGGCCCGGACGGGGTGGACGACATCCCGTCCGGGCCCTTCCTTGTGTGGCGCGTGGGACTAGAGCCTTGCCGCAAGCATGGCCCTGGCGACTTCTCTGGCGCACGCCCCTCTCGCTTGGGTATACTTCCCTTGATAAATTGCGCACGATTAAGTCGTGCGGGAAGAGAGGATTGACATGGACGATACCAAGGTCACTGCCACCCAGGACGCCGCAGAGGGTGGGGAGCTCGACCCCCTGGCGCTCGAGAACCAGCTATGCTTCCCGCTCTATGCGGCGTCGAAGGAGCTCACGCGCAGGTACAAGCCCTTCCTGGACCCCCTGGGCCTCACCTACACGCAGTACGTGACGATGATGGCCCTCTGGGAGCGGGACGGCATCACCGTGACCGAGCTGGGACATAGGCTCTACCTCGACTCGGCCACCCTCACCCCGCTGCTGCGCCGGCTCGAGGGCCACGGCTACATCAACCGCACCCGCTCCAAGGCGGACGAGCGCGCCATCATCATCACCCTGACCGACGAGGGCAGGAGGCTTCGCAGGCGGGCGATGGACGTTCCCGCCTGCATCGGCGGTTGCATCAGCATGGAGCGCGAGGACCTCGTCGAGCTCAAGCACCTGGTGGAGAGGCTCCTCGCCTCCTTCAAGTAGGGCCCGCGCCCGTTCGAGCCCGCTCACGCCTCGTCGCGGCGGCGCCATCCTTCGCGCCGCCGCCCAGGCCTGCCGCTAGAGCAGGAACTCCGCGATCTGCACGGCGTTGGTCGCGGCGCCCTTGCGAATCTGGTCGCCGCAGCACCAGAGGCATAGCGAGCTCACGCCGTCAGGTGCGGAGAGGTCGCGCCTGATGCGCCCGACCCAGACCAGGTCCTGGTCGGAGCTCTGGAGCGGCATGGGATAGCGCAGCTCGGAGGGCTCGTCCACCACGAGCACCCCGGGAGCTGCCTCGAGAAGCTCGCGGGCGCGGTCGAGCGCGAGGGGCCTCTCGAACTCGACCGTGATCGACTCGGAGTGCGAGCGCATCACGGGCACGCGCACGCAGGTGCAGCTCACGCGCAGCTCGGGAAGGTGCATGATCTTGCGCCCCTCGTTCTGCATCTTCAGCTCCTCGGAGGTGTAGCCCTCCTCCTTGAAGCCGCCGATCTGGGGAATCAGGTTGGCGGCGAGCTGGTAGGCGAAGGGGTCGGTGGGCCCCATCTCGCCGCCCTGGGCGACGACACCCATCTCGCGCTCGAGCTCGCGCAGGCCCGGCATGCCCGCCCCCGACGCCGCCTGGTAGGTGCTCACGACGAGCCTCCTGATGCCGGCCTCCTGGTGCAGGGGCCAGAGGGGCACCAGGCCGATGATGGTGGCGCAGTTGGGGTTGGCGATGATGCCGTGGTGCCAGCTCACGTCGTCGGCGTTTATCTCGGGGATGACCAGGGGCACGTCCTCGTCCAGGCGGAAGGCGTGGCTGTTGTCCACGCAGGTGGCGCCCCGCCTCACGGCTTCGGGAAGGAGCTTGCGGGCGAGTTCGTCTCCCGCCGCGCCCAACACGACGTCCACGCCCTCGAAGGCCTCGGGCGTGGCCTCGCGCACCACCACCTCCTCGCCGCGGAAGCGCACGCTGCTGCCCGCGGAGCGAGCGCTCGCAAGGGGGACGAGCTCCCCCACCGGGAAGTCCCTCTCCTCGAGGCACTGGAGCATCTGGGTCCCCACGACGCCGGTCGCGCCGAGGATGGCAACTCTCTTGTCAGGCATGTCCTAACCCCCTACTGGGCAAGCTGCGGCATCTCGACCATCTCGCCGTCGACGAAGCGGTCGTAGATGCACTGGATGGCACGTTCGAAGTCGGCGTTGTTGACGCCCATGATGATCGATATCTCCTGCGAGCTCTGGGTGATCATGCGGATGTTGATGCCCGCCTCACCCAGGCAGCCGAAGATGCGGCCCGAGGTGCCTGCGCGGCGGCTCATGTTGCGGCCCACGACGCTGATGAGCGCCAGGCTGTCCACCACGTTGATGCTGTCGGGCTCGAGCTCGTGTTGGAGCTCGTTGACGATGGAGTAGATGCTGTCCTTCACGTCGGCGCCGTTGACCACGACGCCGAAGGAGTCGACTCCCGTGGGCACGTGCTCCACGCTCACGCCGTACTTCTCGAAGACCGAGAGCGCACGCCTGAGGTAGCCCACGTCGTTCGAGATGTGGGCGCGCTGGACATGGATGGCCATGAAGTCGCGCTTGCCGGCGATGCCCGTGATGAGGTGCTCCTTCACGTGCTCCTCGGCCGTCTCGCGGATGATGGTGCCCTTGGCGTCGGGGTCGTTGGTGTTCTTGATCTGGATGGGGATGTTGGTCTCGCGCACGGGGAAGATGGCCTCCTCCTGCAGGACCGAGGCCCCCATGTAGCTGAGCTCGCGCATCTCGTCGTAGGTGATGCGGTGGATGGAGCGAGGGTGGTCCACCACGCGCGGGTCGGCGGCGAGGAAGCCCGAGACGTCGGTCCAGTTCTCGTACACGCCGGCGTCCAGGCAGCGCGCCAGGATGGCGCCCGTGATGTCGCCGCCCCCGCGCTGGAAGAGCTTGATGCTGCCATCCACCGTGGCGCCGTAGAAGCCCGGGAGCAGGAAGCTCCCCAGACGCGTCGCGCGGTCGCGCAGGCGCATCGCCGTGCGCTCCATGTCCACGCTGCCGTCATGGTGGAAGACGATGACCTCCGCCGCGTCCACGAAGGGAAGGCCCAGGTACTCGGCCATGAGCTGGCCCGTGAACCACTCGCCGCGCGACACCACGTACTCGGGCGAGAAGCCCTTGACCTGCGCCGCGAACTCGCCGAAGCGCTCTGCGACGGGGTAGCTGAGCCCCAGCTCGTCGGCGATGTCCTGATAGCGTGCCTGGATGTCCGAGAGGAGCGCCGTGCAGTCGACGTGATACTCGATGTGCGCGTTGACCAGCAGCAGGAGGTCGGTGACCTTGTTGTCCTGGGGGAAGCGCCTGCCCGAGGCGGAGACCACGACGAAGCGGCGCTCTGGGTCCGACCCCACGATCGACTTGACCTTGCGGAACTGCTCCGCGTCCGCGACGCTGGAGCCGCCGAACTTTGCGACCTTTATCATGCGTCAGCCCCTCGCGTCCAGCACGGCCATGAAGCTCGTCGGGTCGGCCCCGAGCGCACGGTCGAGCGTCGCGCGCGCCTCCTCGGCGCTGAGGCCGCGAAGGAGGCTAACGCCAGGAGCCCACTCCTCGGAGCCCTCGGGGGCCAGGCCGCTGCGCAGCAGGTAGTCGCCCCGCAGCAGGCCGGGATCGTAGGCGAGGTCCGCCGAGAGGTCGTAGCTGGGGCGCCGGCCATCCCTGAAGTCGAGGATATCCTGGACCATGGCGTTGCCGGTGGGAAGCGACCCCGCCCCCTGGCCGTAGAAGCCGAGCTCGCCCACGGTCTCGCCCACGAGGCTCAGCAGGTTGAAGTTGCCGGGCACGTTGGCCTCGAGGGCGCGATGGCCCAGCACCACGGGCTCGACGCTCGCGGCGAAGCGACCACCCTCCTGCACTGCGCGCCCCAGCAGCCTGAGCGAGAGCCCGCGCGACGCCAGGAGGTCGAGGTCCGCCTTCGTGAGGTTGCGGATGCCGGAGGTGGGGATGTCCGTCCTGCAGGCGCAGCCGAAGGCGACGCTCGCGGCGATGGCGGTCTTGTTGCGCACGTCGATGCCGTCGATGTCGGCCGAGGGGTCCCTCTCCGCGTACCCCAGCTCCTGGGCGCGGGCGAGGACGTCCGCGAACTCCGCGCCCTCGCGCTCCATCGCGTCCACGATGAAGTTGGTGGTCCCGTTCATGATGCCGCCTATGGAGCTGATCCGGTCGATGCGCCGGGCCTTCTCGATGCTGGCGATCCAGGGCACTCCCCCGCCGCAGGTGGCCTCGATGAGGAGGCTCGCGCGCGAGAAGCGCGCCTGGCTCGCGAACTCGTCCAAGTATGCCGCGACCACGGCCTTGTTGGAGGTGACGACGCTCTTGCCGGCAGCGAGGGCCGAGAGGATGTAGCCGTGCGCCGGCTCGAGCCCTCCCATGCACTCCACGACGAGCTCGATCTGCCCGTCGCCCAAGATGTCCTCATAGTCCGAGGTCATGCGACCGTCGTCCAGGCGGCCCGGCAGCTCCAGGATCCGCGTCACCTCCACGCCGAGGTCCCTGGAGGAGAGGATCTGGTCTACCCCGCGTCCCACGACGCCGTGTCCCAGCAGCGCGACCTTCATGAGCTTCCAATCTTTCTACTGTGTGACGGTGACGGGAGGTCCCGCACCCTGCGACTATGATACTTACGAACGTTCTGCGAAACCCGAGGCTAGGAGCGCCACAGTGAGCATGTTCTATCACAGCACGCGCGGCGGCGGCGATTCCGTAACAAGCAGGCAAGCAATACTCGCAGGCATCGCGCCCGACGGAGGGCTCTACGTCTCGGACCAGCTGGGCGCCTCCGAACTCGGCGTCGAGGGCCTCGAGGCCGCCGGCTACCACGACATCGCGCGCCGCGTCCTGGCCACGCTGCTGCCCGACTTCTCGCCGGACGAGCTCGACGATTGCGTGCGCGGCGCCTACGCCCAGAACTTCGACACGCCCCTCGTGACCCCCGTCACGTCGCTGGGCGACGACTGGCTCCTCGAGCTCTGGCACGGGCCCACCTGCGCCTTCAAGGACCTCGCCCTGCAGATGCTCCCCCGCCTCATGTCCCGCTCGCGCGAGGAAGACGGGCGCAGGATCATGATCGTGACCGCCACCTCGGGCGACACGGGCAAGGCGGCGCTGGCGGGCTTCGCCGGCGTCGAGGGCACGGGGGTCACGGTCTTCTACCCCGAGGGCAAGGTGTCCGACGCCCAGCGCCTGCAGATGGTGACGCAGCGCGGGGCCAACGTGGCCGTCTGCGGCATCAGGGGCACCTTCGACGACGCCCAGACCCAGGTCAAGCGCATCTTCGCGGACGAGGGCCTGAGGGGGCGCCTCGAGCGGGAGGGCGTGGTCCTCTCCAGCGCCAACTCCATCAACGTGGGACGGCTCGCCCCGCAGGTCGCCTACTACTTCAGCGCCTACGCGCAGCTTCTTGCGAGGGGCGCCATCCGCAAGGGGGACGAGCTCGACTTCGTCGTTCCCACCGGCAACTTCGGGGACGTCCTGGCGGGCTACTACGCCAAGCGCCTGGGGCTTCCCGTGGGCAGGCTCACCGTTGCCTCCAACAGCAACAGGGTCCTCTTCGACTTCCTCCGCACCGGCGTCTACGACCGCCGGCGCGACTTCGCCAAGACCATCTCGCCCTCCATGGACATCCTGGTCTCGTCCAACCTCGAGCGCATGCTCTACTACCTGACGGGGGGTGACGCCGAGCGCGTCGCCGCCCTCATGTCCCAGCTCCGTGACGAGGGGCACTACGAGGTCACGCCTGACGAGCTCGCGCGCCTGCGCTCCGACTTCGACTGCGGCTGGGCCACAGACGACCAGACCCGCGCCGCCATCCGCGCGGCCTGGGAGGCGGACGGCGTGCTCATCGACCCCCACACCGCCGTCGCCCGCCACGTCATGGGCCAAGGCGAGAGGGGCGGCAACGTGCGCGTGTGCCTCTCCACCGCGAATCCCTACAAGTTCTCGGCCGAGGTGCTGGGGGCGCTGGGACACGATGTGGAAGGGCTTGACGCCTTCGCCTGCATGGACCGGCTGCAGGAGCTCACGGGGACTGTGGCGCCGGCGCAGCTCTCGGCCCTGAGGGATGCCCCGGTGCTGCACGAGGACGTCTGCGACCAGGGCCAGATGACCAACTTCGTGGAAACCGCCTGCCAGAGGGTCTTCGCGTGAGCGCCACCCTCCCCCGTGGCGTGCGCGTCCGCGTGCCGGCCACCTCGGCCAACGTGGGCGTGGGCTACGACTGCCTGGGTCTGGCGCTGGACCTCATGGCCGAGTTCTGCTTCGAGCCGGCGGACGAGCTGGCCATAGACGGCTGCCCCGAGCGCTTCCGTGGCGAGGACAACCTCGCCTGGACCAGCTACCTCGAGGCCTGCCGCAGGCTCTACCAGCGTCCGCTCCCCCTGCACCTGCACATCGACTCCCCCATCCCGCTCTCGGGCGGGCTGGGCTCGAGCTCGACCTGCGTGGCGGCGGGGGTCGTGGCCGCACAGCTGCTCCATACGGGCGGGCTGGACCCGCAGGCAGCCCTGGACGTGGCCTGCGAGCTGGAGGGCCACCCGGACAACGTGGCCCCCGCGCTCTTGGGTGGGCTCGTGAGCTCGTTCGTGGACGGACGGAGCACGAGGTCGCTGCGCTTCGACGTGGCCGAGGGCCTGCGCTTCGTGGCCATCGCGCCGCCCTACGAGGTGCGCACCGCCGACGCCCGTCGCGTCATGCCCCAGAGCGTCCCCACCGAGGTCGCCGTGTGGCAGATCGGCCACTGCGTCGCCGCCGTGCACGCCCTTGCCACGGGAGACGCGGACCTGCTCTCAAGCGCCTGCCAGGACCGCCTGCACGAGCCCTACCGAAGCGCGCTCATCCCCGACTACGAGCCTCTGAGGCGCACGGCGCTCGCCGCGGGGGCGGCGGCCTTCACCATCAGCGGCTCGGGCTCGACGATGCTCGCCATCTGCGACGGGGACGAGCCGGCGGGACGCGTGCTCGCCGCCGTCGAGGGCATGGTGGAGAACCGCGTCAATGGGCTCTGGGTCCGCGTGCTCCCCGCTCGGAGCCACGGCGTGGAGTGGGAGCTGGCCTAGGCTGCCAGCGGAGGCCGCCCGTCGCTCTCGCCTTGCCCTGGTGCTTCACCCGTGGTGCGGCCGTGCGAATCCGTGGCGAATGGCGCGCGTCCCTGCTGCGTCCGACGCGTGCAACGCGCGCACAGGCTCGCAACCACAGCGTCCGACACGTCCCGCACCGGCACGAAAGCGTCCGATGCGTACGAGCGCTTCGCGACAACGCCCAACGCGCTTGAACTCGCGACCACAACGCCCAACGCGCTTGAACTCGCGACCACAACGCCCGACGCGCTTGAACTCGCGACCACAACGCCCGACGCGCGCGAATATGAGACGACAACGCTCAACGCGTCTGACGACTCGATGTTTGCCCAGTTGGCGGAGACGAGAGAAACGCATTGGACGTTTTCGGCGATATTTCACGCGCACTGGACGTCGTCGATGGCCACACACACGCGTCGGACGCAATCGGCGGTTGCGCGCACGCATTCGACGTTGTCGCGGCCCCGACGCACGCGTCGGACGTAGTCGCGCCCCCACCGCACCCGTACACGTGCGCATGCAACGCAAGCGAGCCGGGCCGCATCGCTGCGACCCGGCCCGAACCCCGCCGTAACATCCACGCGCAATCCACCCGCGTGCAAACGAGAGCAACTAACCCCCCAGATAGGCCCTCTTCACGTCGTCGTCGTGCAAGAGCGCGGCGCCCGTGCCGGTCTTGCTGATCGTGCCCGTCTCGAGCACGTAGCCGCGGTCGGCGATGGAGAGCGCCATCGAGGCGTTCTGCTCCACCAGGAGGATGGTGGTGCCCAGCTTGTTGAGCTCCTTGATGATGGAGAAGATCTCGTCCACCAGGATGGGGGCGAGGCCCATGGAGGGCTCGTCCAGCATGAGGAGGTCGGGCCTGCTCATGAGGGCGCGACCCATGGCGAGCATCTGCTGCTCGCCGCCGGACATGGTGCCCGCAAACTGCCCCACGCGCTCCCTCAGGCGCGGGAAGTGCTCATAGACGACCTCGAGGGTCTTGGCGTTCTCGTCGTCGCTCCTGGTGTAGCCGCCCATGTCGAGGTTCTCGGCCACGCTCATGCGCGTGAAGACGCGACGACCCTCGGGGCAGAGCGCCAGGCCCCTCTCCACGATCTTGTGGGGCTTCACGCCCACGATGCTCTGTCCCTTGAACTCCACCTCGCCGCCCACGGGCCTGAAGAGCCCCGCGATGCAGTTGAGCGTGGAGGACTTGCCCGCCCCGTTGGCGCCGATGAGGGTGACGATCTCGCCCTCCTCGATGTCGAACGAGATGCCCCTCACCGCCTTGATAGCGCCGTAGGAGACGTGCAGGTCGCGCACGGAAAGGATCTTGGACACCTACCTCACCCCCTGCTTGCCCAGGTACGCCTCGATGACCCTTGGGTCGTTCTGGATCTCGTCGGGCGTGCCCTTCGCGATGATCTTGCCGTAGTCCAGCACGCCCACGACCTCGCAGACGCCCATGACCAGGTTCATGTCATGCTCGATGAGCAGGATGGCGATCTGGAACTCGTCGCGGATGCGCTGGATGTTCTCCATGAGCTCTTCGGTCTCGTTGGGGTTCATGCCGGCCGCGGGCTCGTCCAGGAGCAGCACCTTGGGATGCGTGCCCAGGGCGCGCAGGATCTCGAGGCGACGCTGGGCCCCGTAGGGGAGGTTGCCCGCCTGGGTCTTGGCGAAGCCCTCCATGTCGAAGATGCGCAGCAGCTCCATGGCCTGGTCGTGGAACTCCGCCTCCTGCCGCCAGTGCTTGGGCAGGCGGAAGATGTCGTCCATCAGGTGCGTGGACATGGAGTTGCCCAGGCCCACCAGGACGTTCTCCTCGACGGTCATCTGGTTGAAGAGGCGGATGTTCTGGAAGGTGCGGGCGATGCCCATCTTGTTGACCTGCACCATGGACTTGCCCGCCGTGTCGTAGCCGTCGATGAGGACGGTGCCGCGGGTAGGCTGGTACACGTTGGTGAGCAGGTTGAAGATGGTCGTCTTGCCGGCGCCGTTGGGGCCGATGATGCCCGAGATCTCGGTCCGGCCCATGGCGATGTTGAAGTCGTCCACGGCGGTGAGGCCGCCGAAGTCGATGCCCAGGTGCTCGGCCTGGAGCACGGGGATCTTGCCCATGTCGCGCTCGGGGATGAGGTTGGGCGTCTCCATCTGGACGAGGACGGAGTGCCTGCGCTTGGAGTTCGTGCTAGGCATCGGCTCGCACCTCCCCTTCCTTCGCAGAGCCTGCCTTGGGCCTGACGCCGCGGATGCGGTCGATCCAGGAGGTCAGCGAGAAGTCGTAGGTTCCCAGGAGCCCCTGGGGACGGAAGATCATGGTGATGATGAGCACCACGGCATAGACCACCATGCGGTAGTCGGCGAAGGCGCGCAGGGCTTCGGGCAGGATGGTGAGCACGGTCGCCGAGATGACGGAGCCCAGCATGGAGCCCATGCCGCCGAGGACGACCATGACCAGCACCTCGATGGACTTCATGAAGCCGAACTTCGCGGGTGCCATGACGCCGATGCAGCCGGCGTAGAGCCCGCCCGCGATGCCGGCGAAGAAGGCCGAGACCACGAAGGCGAGGGTCTTGTAGTAGGTGGTGTGGACGCCAGAGGCCTCGGCCGCGATCTCGTTGTCGCGGATGGCGAGGATGGCGCGGCCGTGGCGCGACTTCATCATCGTGTGGATGAGGAAGAGCGAGACGGCGACCACCACGAAGGTGTTGAGGAAGCTCGTGTAGCTGGGGATGCCCGTGAGGCCCTTGGCGCCGCCCGTGAGGTCGAAGCCCAGGACGCCGTCGATGTTGAGCATGACCACGCGGATGATCTCGGCGAAGCCGAGGGTGATGATGGCGAGGTAGTCGCCCTTCAGGCGCAGGGCGGGGATGCCGATGATCACGCCGCAGACGGCGGCCACGATGCCGCCGAAGAGCAGGCCGCAGGCGAAGAGGGCCGTGGCGGCGGGGCTGCCCGTGACGAAGTCGCGCGCGCCCACGCCGAAGACGGGCTGCAGGCGCATGATGAAGATGGCGCAGGAGTAGCCTCCCACCGACATGAAGCCGGCGTGGCCCAGCGGCAGCTGGCCCAGGTAGCCCGTGGCGATGTTGAGCGAGACGGCCATGATGACGTAGATGCCGATCTGCTCCAGCACCGAGGTCTGGTAGCGGCTGATGGCACCGCCGTCGATGAGCAGCTCGCCCACGACGAGGAACGCGAGCACGAGGAGGGCGTTTATGGCGTAGCGCACGGGCATGGAGAGGGGCTTCTTCTCCCCCGCCCCACCGGCCACAGTGATGACCGGCTTGGAATCGGGAACTTCCTTGACCATGGGTCGACCCCCCTACACTTTCTCGCTCATGGTGTGACCGAGGATGCCCGTGGGCTTCACGATCAGCACGATGATCAGGAGCAGGAACACCACCGCGTCCTTCCAGACGGACAGGCCGATGGCCGAGACGAAGACCTCGGCGAAGCCGACGAGCAGGCCTCCGATGACGGCGCCCGGTATGGAGCCGATGCCACCGAGCACGGCGGCGACGAAGGCCTTGGTGCCCAGCATGACGCCCATGGTGGGCGTGGCCTGCGAGTACGCCATGGAGTAGAGGACCGCGCCTATGCCCGCGAGGGCGGAGCCCATGGCGAAGGTGAACGAGATGGTGGTGTTCACGTTGATGCCCATGAGGCGGGCGGCGCCCATGTCCTCGGACACGGCACGCATGGCCTTGCCGAGCTTGGTGCGCTGGACCAGGAAGGTGAGGATGGCGGTCGAGACCGCGGTCACCGCGATGGTGAGGAGCGCCGTGGGCGAGAGCTGCAGGCTGGCGACCTCGATCGTGCTGGAGTCGATGAAGGAGGGCACCACCTTGGCGTCGGCCCCGAACACCAGCTGGGCGCCGTTCTCGAGGAAGTACGAGACGCCGATGGCGGTGATCAGGATGGAGAGGCGCGGGGCGTTGCGCAGGGGCGCGTAGGCCACCTTGTCGATGAGCACGCCCAGGAGCGTGCAGCACACGACCGAGAGCAGCACGGCCAGGACGGGGCTGAGCCCGAGCTGGGACATCACGATCCAGGATATGTACGCACCCACCATGATGATGTCGCCATGGGCGAAGTTGAGCAGCAGGATGATGCCATACACCATCGTGTAGCCCAGGGCGACGAGTGCGTAGATGCTGCCCAGCTGCAAGCCATTGAGCACCTGCGTCAAGAACGTCACGGCAAACACTTCCTCTCTCTTGCTCCTGGGCGCCACGGCCATGCGGGGCGGGCGCCTGGTTGTGGCCCCCAGTCTAGGGGAGAGGGGCCGTCGACCTCACGGCAGGGGCGCCGGGAGACAGGCCCCCAGCGCCCCGTGCGATTCTTTGGATGGTGCCTACTCAGCCTCGATGGTGTCGAAGACCTCCTGCTTGCCGCCCTTGAAGGTGATGACCAGGGTCGGCTTGACCGGGTCGCCGCTGCCGTTGTACTTGATGGTGCCAGTCACGCCCTCGGCCTGGCCCTTGGCGATGGCGTCGATGACGGCCTGGCTGTACTCGTCGCTGCCGGCCTTCGCGCTGCCGGCCTCCTCCACCGTCTTGATGCCGTTGAGCAGGACCATGGCGGCGTCGTAGCCCAGGGCGCAAAAGTTGGTGGGCGCGCTCTTGTACTCGTCCTGGTAGGCCTTGATGAACTGCTGGACCTTCTCGTTCTGGTTCTCGCTGACGAAGGAGCAGTCGTAGAAGCAGCCCTCGAGGTCAGCCGCGGAGGCGTACTCCTCGCTGCCGCCCACGATGTTGGACCAGCCGTCGGCCCCCAGGAAGACGCCCTTGTAGCCGAGGGCGCGGGCCTGGGTGACAATCTTGCCGTCGTCCTGGTAGTAGTTGGGGGCCAGGATGGCGTCGGGGCTGGTGGCGATGATGGAGGTCAGCTGGGCGTTGAAGTCGACGTCGCCCGCGGCGTAGGCCTGCTGGGCCGTGACGGTGAGGCCCTTGGCCTGGGCCTCCTCGACGAAGGCGTTGTTCACGCCGACCTCGTAGTCGCCACCGGAGTTGTAGATGGTGCCGACCGTCTTGTATCCCTGCTCGGCAGCGAAGTCCGCCATGAGCTTGCCCTGGTAGGGGTCGGTGATGCAGGCGCGGAAGGCATTGGATCCATAGCTGATGAAGTCGGCCGCCGTGGCGGATGCAGACACCAGGGGCATGTTGTCGGTGACGGAAGCCTGCGCCACCGCGATGGAGGGCGTGGAGGTGACGTCACCGATGATGCCCACGACGCCGTCCTCGACCATCTTGTTGTACACGTTGACGGCCTCGGTGGCGTCGCCCTTCTCGTCCTGGGTGTTGAGCTCGACCTGCTTGCCGTTGATGCCGCCGGCCGCGTTGACCTGCTTGACGTAGAGCTCGGCACCCTGCCTCACGGCGAGGCCGTACTGGGCCACGTCGCCGGAGTACGGCCCCATCAGGCCGACCTTGATGATGGAGTCGTCCGAGCCGCCCTTCTTGGAGCCACAGGCCGCAAGGATGGAAGCACCACCCAGTCCTGCAGCAGTCGCGCCAGAGAGCTTGACGAAGTCGCGCCTGGAAAAGTTCGTTGCCATGCTTCCTCCCTTGAAGATGGTCGTGTTGGCTGACAAGGCTACTGTAGGCGGACGGGTCGCAATCGCCCTCGGGGAAGTTCAAGGTTTTTATTTCTGTAACACGGGCTTCGCGCGCACGTAACGCGCCGGGCGGGCCCGGGACGGGACGGGCCGCCAGGCGCACCTAGGCTCGGGACGGATGCCGGCGGGACCAGAGGGCCAGGCAAGCCAAGGCGAAGCAGGCACCGCAGAAGTCGATGAGGACGTCGCGCGGCTGGCCCGCGCGTCCGGGCACGAAGCGCTGGATCGTCTCGTCCGCCACGGCCACTGCCAGCGGGTACAGCGCCGGGACGAGCCGCAGGCGCCGCGTCCTCGCGCTCGGGAGGGCGTCGAGAGCGCGGCGGGCGAGAAGGGCCAGGACCGCGTACTCGCCGAAGTGGGCGCACTTGCGCACCATGAAGGTCACCGCGTTGGCGTCGGTGATGCCAAGGGTATGGAGGAAGGGCGCCAGGAGGCTTGCCACGAGCCCGCTCTGGGCCGAGGACGCGGGCCCCGCCACGAGCGAGTTGCCCCAGATGAAGGCCGTCCAGAGGAGGACGGCGGCCACGCGGGGCGCGAGCCGGGGCTCGCGGCGACGGGCCTCCCTGAAATCGGGCACCGACTAGGCCTCGTTGGCGGCGAGCGCCGGGGCGAGGTGGCGAGGCGCGTGGGCCGATGCCCTCTCCTGGGCGTGGGGGCGCGCGGAGCGGCCGCGGAGCTTGCCCGTGGACCTGAGCTCCTGGCTGCCACCCTCGATGACCTTGAGGTAGTTCCTCGAGCTCGCGCGCGCCGACTCGGAGGAGTTCTGCGAGAACTCCTGGTCGAGGAGGTAGTCGACGTAGGTCTCGGTGTCTACGACCTCGGGATGTCCCGCCGGGGCCCTGAAGGGAATGAAGCTCGTGGGGTTCTCGAGGCCCTCGGGCTCGTCGATGGTCTCGGTGCCGCCGATGGCGTCGCCGAAGCTCGGGAGGGGTGCCACGGCCGCCACGGGCACGGACGCGATCTGGTCGATCCTCTCGCCCATGGCCTTGAGCGCCTGTTCCCAGATGTCGTCGTCGAGCTCGCGGGCGCTGCGCTGCTCGGGGTAGGCTCCCTGGTCGACCTCGGCGACGCTGTGCGCGATCCGCGCGGCGCGCGAGGGCGTGGGGGGCGCCGCCTTGCGGGAGGCACCCCGGCCCATCCAGCTGGGCACGGAGGGCAACGGGTCGTCGTCGGAGGGCTGGGCGTCCGTACCGCCGCGCCTGGCAGTGTCCTGCACGCCCACGAGGCGCACGGAGTCTCCCATGCGCGCGTTCCACCAACCGGTCCCCACGTCTCCCACGGAGCCGTCGGCGCGCTCGATCACGGGAAGGCCCTCGAAGCGGTCCCCTCCCAGACGCTCGGAGAGCACCTCGCGGACGCCGCGGGCGCGCTGGGCCATGCGCTCGGCGAAGCTCGCGCGGCGGACGTAGTTCTCCGCGACCTGCGTGTAGTCGGTGGCGACGTGCGCGGGACCGGACATGAAGGCGTTCCAAGCCTCCTCGTCTACCTCGGAGCGCTCGGCGTCGCGGCGGGCGGCGGCCCTGCAGGGCTCCTCGGGCTCCTCGGGCTCTTCGGGCCCCTCGGCGGCATGGGCGGCCGCCTCGCCCTGGCCCTGTCCGGCCCTGCGGAAGTGCTTTCCGCGCGGGAGGTCGTCCCCCTCCCCCGCGTCGTCCGACGCCGCGACATGATCCGAGACGGGAGCGGGCGCGGGCTTGGCGATGACGGGCGCCGCCTGCTCGGAAGGTCTCGCGTCGCCCGTGCGCGGCTCGGGCTGGGTGGCGCGGACGGGCGCCCTGCGCGCGACCTCCCCCTCGGCCTGCCTGGCGAGCATGCGATGCAGGATGACGGCGCTCGTCCCCGCGGCGGCGGACGCCCCCACCACGACGCCGAGGCCAAACTGCACGACGAAGCCCAGGGTGGACTCAGGCGAGAGGAACGCCAGGTCCGACTGCGCGCTGGCCGCGAGGGCGAGGCTGGGGGCGGAGCCCATCGCCACTCCCATCAGACCTGCCACGATGGCCGGACAACGTCCCTCTCGACACATGCGGATGCACCTCCCATGCGGGCTCGGGCGCCCATGGACGGGAACGCGTGGCGGAGCAGGAGAGGCAGGCTTGGTCCAGCATCCAGGGGCTGCTGGCCCGAACAACGGCTTGCTTCGTCTGATCTTCGTGTACCGTCGTGATGTGGACGCCCAGGACCCAAAGCTCCCAGACTGTCTAGATAATACCTATATTCGTGAGTAGTTCAAGCTCAGACCGCATATTGGGGGTGCGAGAGATGAATGACGTCGCAGTGGTGACGGGTGCGAGCTCTGGCGTGGGTCGCGAGTTCGTGCGCCAGCTCGACGCGGGCGCGGGAGGGCCCCTCGACCAGATCTGGCTCGTCGCGCGCAGGAGGGACGTCTTGGACGAGGTCGCCGCCGGCTGCTCCACGCCCACCCGCGTGCTCGCGCTGGACCTCACGCGCCGCGAGGACCTGGACGAGCTCGCCGCAGCCTTAGACGGCGAGGAGGCCCTCAGGCTGCAGTGGCTCGTCAACTGCGCGGGCTTCGGGAAGTTCGGCGACTTCGCGGCGCGCCCGCTCGGAGAGGCGCGCGACATGCTGCTCCTCAACTGCCTGGCACCCCTGGAGTGCAGCTACCACGCCCTGCCCCACATGGTCGCCGGCTCGCGCATCGTCAACCTCTCGTCCATCGCGGGAGTCATCCCCCAACCCGGACTCAGCGTCTACTCGGCCACTAAGTCCTTCGTGCTGGAGCTCTCGCGCACCCTCGACCACGAGTTGGAGGGGACGGGCATCCACGTGACGGCCGTCTGCCCCAAGTTCATGCGCACCGGCTTCTTGGACGAGCCGGGGGACGCCGGCGTGGCGCGCGGCATGACGCGGATCGGCTTCGAGGACGTGGATAGGGTCGTGAGGCGCGCGATCGCCGGCGCGATTGCGGGGCGACAGGTTGTCATCCCCTCCTGGGACATGCGTGCGGCGGCCCTCACGGCAAGGCTCCTTCCCGCCCGGGCCGTCATGCGGGCCGAGGGGTGGCTGCTGCGGGAGGGATAGCGCCTCTCGCCTGGAGGCACGACGTCTCGCGCGCACCGGCACGACGTCTCGCGCGCTGGCACGAGATTTCACACGCTGATTCATCACCTCACGCACGCTGGCACGAGAACGGCTCCGCAGAAATAGAAATTCTGCGGAGCCATTTTCTGCGACCTGCGCCTTTGCGAGGGCGCTCGGCAAGATTTCAATTTTTGCGGAGCGGTGCCGCCCCACCCACCCCTACAGGTAGTCTGCCTGCTGGGCCTTCTTTGCCGAACGGATGAGGAACTCCTCGTTGTCGTTGGTCGCCTTGAGGCCCTTGACCAGGGCGGAGGCGGCGCGCTCGGTGCTGTTCATGTTGGCGAGGACGCGCCTGATGCCCCACACGAAGGGCTGGAGCTCCGCGTTTATCAGCAGGTCCTCGTTGCGCGTGCCGGACGAGACCGGGTCGATGGCCGGGAAGATGCGCTTGTCGGCCAGGTCGCGGTCGAGCTTGAGCTCCATGTTGCCGGTGCCCTTGAACTCCTCGAAGATGACCTCGTCCATCTTGGAGCCGGTGTCCACGAGGGCGGACGCGAGGATGGTCAGCGAGCCGCCGTTCTCGATGTTGCGGGCGGCGCCCAGGAACTTCTTGGGCGGGTACAGGGCCGCGGAGTCCACGCCACCCGAGAGGATGCGGCCGCTGGCAGGCTGCGCCAGGTTGTAGGCGCGTGCCAGGCGGGTGATGGAGTCGAGGACCACCACGACGTCCTCGCCCAGCTCGACGAGGCGCTTGGCGTGCTCGATCACGAGCTCGGCCACGGCAGTGTGGTTGTCTGCCGGCATGTCGAAGGTCGACGCGACGACGGTGCCCCTGATGGAGCGCTCCATGTCGGTGACCTCCTCGGGGCGTTCGTCCACCAGGAGGCAGAAGAGGTGCACCTCGGGGTTGTTGGCGGCGATGGACTGGCACACGCGCTTGAGGACCGTGGTCTTGCCGGCCTTGGGCGGGGACACGATGAGCCCGCGCTGGCCCTTGCCGATGGGTGCCACGAGGTCGATGGCACGCCCCGTGATGGACTCCCTGCCATGCTCCATGACCAGGCGCTGGTTGGGATAGATGGGCGTGAGGTCGCGGAAGCGGGGGCGGTTGCGCATCTCCTCGGGAGGGCGCCCGTTGACGCTCTGGACCCTGTGGAGGGGCGGGAACTTGCTGTTGTTGTTGCGGGCGGGAGCCACCGAGCCGGTCACGTAGTCGCCAGGACGCAGGCCGTACTGGCGGATGAGCTGCTGGTAGACGAAGGCGTCATCGTCGCCGGACATGTAGTTGCCCGTGCGGATGAAGCCGTAGCCCTCGTTCTGTATCTCGAGCACGCCCTCGACGGAGCGGAAGCCCTCCTGGCGCGCCGCGGCGAGGTAGACCGCCTCGGCGAGGTCCTTCTTGCGGACGCCCACGTACTCGACGCCGAGCTCCGCCGCCTTGGAGCGCAGCTCGGCGACCTTCATCGCGGCCACGTCGTCGCGCGAGAGGCTGGGCTCCACCGACTGCTCCTGACGGCGGTTGCGGCGCTTCTGGTTGTTGCGACCGTTGCGCCCGGAGTTGCTGTTCCATCCCTGCTGGCCGCGGTCGCGCTGGCCGGGCTGCTGGAAGTCCCCCTGGTCCTTCTTGCTGCGACGGCGGCGGCGGGGCTCGCGCTCGCCCTCCTCGCGCTGGTCGCCGGCGTCGTGGCGGACCTGCTCGTGCTGCCCTGCGCCGGCGTCTGCCTGGGCGGCGTCAGCCTGGGCGATGGTCGTGGCGGGCGCGGGCAGGAGCTCCCCCGTGGCGACGGTCGCCTCCTGGGTGACGCGGGTCATGGCGCCCACGTCGAGCGTGGTCTGCTCGCCCGCGGGACGCACGTGTCCGGCAGCCGTCGCGTCTCCGGGCTGGGCTACGTCCGTGGCCTGGTCGTCCTCGCGCTTCTTGCGGGGACGACCAGGACGGCGGCGAGGCTTCTCCGCCGCCTCGGCGGCAGCGGCGTCGGGCGAGGGGGACGCCTGCTGGCCCGCAGCCGTCGCGGCCTGCTGGACTGTGTCCACGGTCTCGCCGGGCTCAGCCTCGGCCTTCTTAGGCCTCCTGCCGCGCCTGGGCTTGGGAGCGGCTGGCGCCTCCCCGGCCGTACCATCCTTCGAGGCGTCGGCCGTCGCCTCTGGTGACGCCTCGTCCGCCTTCGTGCTGCGCCGGCGGCGCCGGGGCTTGGGGGCCTCCTCCACCTGGGACTCCTCGCGCCTCTCGCCAGTCTGTTCTTGGGTCTCTTCCGCCATCAAGGCTGCCTTTCCGTCTGGGGCCGCCCTGCGGCCCACGGGCACGGACGGCCGCCCCTTGGCAGCCGGCTGCGTGCAGACATCGTATATGCGATTGCATTGTGCTTGGTTTTGAGTGGGATTGTTCACCTGCGGCAAACGTCGTTCGCTCGCCGGACAGCTGCACTATAGCATGACTGCGGCGCAAGTCAGGCAACATCAATGAAATGCGGGGTTTTTGCTTGCCTGGGCGTCATCTCTTCCCATAAGAAGACAGCCGGGGCACCTCCGCCGCCGGCTGTCGCCGCAAATCGCATGCCTGTGGGAATCCTGCGCCCGTGGCCTACTTGGAAGCGCGCGGGCGACGATGCACGACGAGGCGCTCGATTTGGCCGTTCAGCGCGTCGGCACGCTCCCAACCCTCGTCGGTGAGGACCACGGGAGAGGTGCGCCCGGTCTCGCCCTCCTCGTCCTCCTCGCGCCTGACAAGACCTTCCTCGACCAGGGCGGCCACGGACATCGACACGGTGGGCTGCAGCAGTCCGAGTATCTCCACCAGGCGGGAGATGCTCACGGGCTCGCCCTTGGCGGAATAGAGGCCCAGCAGCGTGAGATCGCCCGCCATGCAGGTGAGCGACCCCATCGTGTCAACGTAGCGGCAGACGCGGGCGGCCGACGTGCGCGAGAGCGACTGCCCGTTGGGGATGGCCTCACGGCAGGCGGCGCAGAGGTCCTCCACGTACTGGCGGCCCTCGTCTGTGATGGAGCAGATCACGTTGCGGCGGTCGACCCCGCCCTTCTCGCGCGCGAGGAAGCCCAGCGCGGCAAGGTGCTTGGTGCGGTGGGTCATGGTGGGCCGCAGCGAGCCCTGGTACTCGGCGATGTCCGACGTCCTCAGGCTCTGTCCCTCGACAGAGAGCCTGCAGAGGATGGCGAACTCCGCGAAGGAGAGCCTCCGGGCTGACTCGACGTCCTGACGGACCAGATTGTAGGCACGTCGAATCGACAGGTACTCACGTAGGACCATAGCGCGCCCGCACCTCCCCCTTGCAAAGGTGCCCCGTCACAGAGTCGCGACGGGGCACCGCTAGCACCAACGTCCCTGACAAGTCTAGTTCAAACGCAAGGGACGGGGGTCCATATACGATAAAATGTTTATGAGCCTGAAATCATGGTCGACTTTGGCCCCTACATCACGTCGGGAGCAGACACGCCGATGAGCCCGAGGGCGACCTCGAGGTTCACGCGGACGGCGTCGCAGGCGACCAGGCGTGCGCGCGAGAGCTCCGCGTCCACCGGACGCCCCTCGCTGGGAAGCACCTGGCAGTTGGCATAGAAGCCATGGTAGCAGCTGGCGAGCTCCTCGCAGAAGTGCGTGATGCGGAAGGGCGCGCGGTCGCGGGCGCAGCTGGCGATGAGCTCCGGGAACTCGGAGATCTTGCGGGCGAGCGCGGCCTCGGTCGGGTCGGTCAGGAGAGAGAGGTCATAGCCCTCGCCGATGGCGCGGCGGGCGACCTCGTCCATGCCCAGCTCCCTGGCCTCGTCCTCGCTGACGCCGGCGGCCTTGCGCAGGATGGAGCAGATGCGGGCGTGCGCGTACTGCACGTAGAAGACGGGGTTGGCGTTGGTCTTCTGCTTCACGGCCTCGATGTCGAAGTCGATGGTCTGGTTGGAGGACTTGGAGACCAGGGTGTAGCGGGTGGCGTCGACGCCGACCTCGTCGATGAGCTCCTGGAAGGTGACCATGGTGCCGCGGCGCTTGGACATGCGAACGGGTTCGCCGTCGCGCAGCAGGTTGACGAACTGGCCCAGGTCGACCTCGAACTGGCCGGGATAGCCCAGGGCGTCGCAGACGTTGGTGACGCGGGCGATGTAGCCGTGGTGGTCGGCGCCCCAGAGGTCGATGGAGTAGTCGTCGCGCTGGAACTTGTTCCAGTGGTAGGCGACGTCCGAGGCGAAGTAGGTGTACTCGCCGTTGCTCTTGATCAGGACGCGGTCCTTGTCGTCGCCAAAGGTGGTCGAGCGGAACCACAGGGCCCCGTCGTCGGTCTTGTAGAGGTGACCCATGGCCTCGAGCTTGGCGAAGGCGCGGTCGACCTGGGAGGTGCCGCTCTCGTCCTTGGCATAGAGGGAGCGCTCGGAGAACCAAACGTCGAAGGGGCAGCGAACCTCGTCGCAGGTGCTCTTGATCCTGCCGAGCATGGCCTGGTAGGCGCGCTCGCGGAACTCGTCGGCGCGCTCCTGCTCGTCGGCGTCGACCCACTTGTCGCCGTCGGCGTCGAAGAACTCGCGGGCGATCTCGATGATGTAGTCGCCGCCGTAGGAGTTGCCGCCCAGGGCCTCGTTGAAGCCGTCCATGAAGGGGTGCTGCTCGGGATGCTCGTCGCCCTCGTCCTCGACGTAGCGCTCGCGGTCGGCGAGGAGCGCCTCCATGGCCTCCTGGCTGCCCACGCCCTGCTCGCGCATGACTTGGCAGAGCTGGAGGTAGCGCATGACGACCGAGCCGCCGAAGACGTCCATCTGGGAGCCGTGGTCGTTGATGTAGTACTCGCGGTCGACCTGAAAGTTGGCGTGCTCGAAGACGTTGCACATGGAGTCGCCGAGGGCCGCCCAGCGGCCGTGGCCCACGTGCAGGGGACCGGTGGGGTTGGCCGAGATGAACTCGTAGTTCATCTTGAGGCCGTCACCCACGTTGCACTTGCCCCAGTCGCCGCCGGCCTTGCGGACGCTGTCGAAGACCTCGTTGTTGGTGGCGGCGTTGAGGTAGAAGTTGATGAAGCCAGGGCCTGCGACCTCGACCTTGGCGATGGCGGGGTCCTGGGGCATGGCGTCCACGATGGCCTGGGCGATCTTCGCGGGGGCCATGTGGGCGAGGCGCGCGGAGCGCATGGCGACGGTGGACGTCCAGTCGCCGTTCGAGGAGTCAGCAGGTCGCTCCATGCCGCAATCCTCCACCTCGAACTCCGGCAGGTTGCCAGCCGCCTGGGCGGCTGCGATCGCTTGCTTGACAAGCTCCTCGATAGACTCGGGCATGCGCTACTCCTTCTTCGGCCTTGTACCACGACTGATATGCGGACACAGTTATCTGGTGAGTCTAGCAGAGCGGGGCCCCGCAGGACCCCGCTCCACAAAATAGCGTCAACGACGTGCCCTTTAGCCCCGACGTCGAACGAGCCTGAGGTTCAGCCTTTGGCCCCGACGTCGAACGAGCCTGAGGTTCAGCCTTTGGCCCCGGAAGAGGAGGGCGAGAGGGGACGCGCGTCCCCCGCAGGCACCGCGGCGCGCGGCCTACTTGCGCCCCGAGCCCATGAGCTCGCGGGTGGCCAGCTCGCGGCGGAGCCTCGCCAGGCCGAGCTCCAGGCCCACCGGGTACCCCTGGGGGTTGAGGAAGCGCCTCACCGCGGGGTCCAGGCGCATGAGCGCCTCGCGACAGCGGGCCTTGGCCTCCTCGATGCCCTCGCTGGCGGGCAGGGGCTCGCCGCCGTCCACGAGCTGCACCAGGAGCTCGCGCGACTCGAGGCCCGAGAGGTCGTAGGAGGCGAGGTCGTCCAGGACGTCCACCATCTGCGTCCCAGGGTCGCCCTGCGCGGACTCGTCGCAGATCATGTCGCCCACGGGGCAGCCCGAGGCGTCGAAGAAGCGGCGGACGGACTGCACGCCGGGGATGGTGCGCTTGTAGGCCATCTCGGACAGCTTGATGACCGGCTCCCAGGGGTCGCCCGCGGTCGGGCGCGTGGCGGACAGCTTGTAGACGCCGCCGAGCGAGGGCTGCGGGTCGCAGGTGGCGAGCTTGGTGCCCACGCCGAAGGAGTCGATGGGGGCTCCCTGGGCGAAGAGCGACTGGATGGTGTACTCGTCGAGGTCGTTGGAGACCGAGATCCTCACGTAGTCCAGCCCCTCGGCGTCGAAGGCTCCGCGGGCCTCCTTGCTGAGCTTGGCCAGGTCGCCGGAGTCGATGCGCACGGCCGCGAGCCTCTCGCCCGCCGCCTCCATCTCCTTCGCGACGACGATGGCGTTTCTTATGCCCTGGTGGACGTCATAGGTGTCGAGGAGGAGCACGCAGTTCTTGGGGCTCGACTTGGCGAAGGCACGGAAGGCGTCGAGCTCGTTGGGGAAGGCCATGACCCAGGAGTGGGCGTGCGTGCCGAAGACGGGGATGCCGTAGACCTTGCCCGCCAGCACGTTGGAGGTCGAGCCGGCGCCGCCGATGTAGGAGGCGCGAGCCACGGCCAGCCCGCCGTCGGGACCCTGCGCGCGGCGCAGGCCGAAGTCAGAGACCGGATGGCCCTCCGCCGCGTGCACCACGCGCGCGGCCTTGGTGGCCACGAGGGTCTGGAAGTTGACCAGGTTGAGAAGGGCGGTCTCGAGCAGCTGGCAGTCGATGATGGGGCCCTGGACGCGGACCATGGGCTCGCGGGGGAAGACCAGGTCGCCCTCGGGGACAGCCCAAACCGAGACGCGCATGCGGAAGTCGCGCAGGTAGTCGAGGAAGCCCCGCTTGAACATGGGGCCGCCGCCGGGCGCCTGGACGCCGGCGAGGTACGAGACCGCGTCCTCGTCGAAGCGGAAGTTGCGCACGAGGTCCGCGATCTGCCCCATGCCGCAGGCCACGGCGAAGCCGCCGTCGAAGGGGTTCTCGCGGAAGAAGACGTTGAAGCAGCCCTCCGCGTCCATGAGGCCGGACTCCCAGAACCCCTGGGCCATGGTCAGCTCGTAGAGGTCGGTGTTCAGCGAGACGTCGGTGGGCTTGGTGCAGTCGGTCAGGGCCATGGGTGGAATCCCCTCTGCTCGCACGCGACGCGGCCCCGCTGCGGGGCCGCTGCTCCTGTGTTCGTCCCAGCGTAGCACGAGTGGCGCGGCTGGGGTCGCGCCGGCGATCGCGCGCCTCGACCTCGCCCGACCCCCAGCCGGATGCCCTACCTGGCCCCGCCCAGCAGCATGGACAGGACGATGGCCAGCACCAGGCAGGCCAGGCCCATGAGCACGTACCTCTGCGCCTTGGGCATGCTCAGGTCGTCACCGGGCTCCATGGCGCGGGCGTTGCGCTCGCGCAGCTCACGGGCATGCTCGTCCTTCGCCGCCTCGCGTTCGGCTCGCTCGCGCTGGGCCTTGAGCCGCTCCAGCTCCTCGCGCTCCCTCTTGGCCTGCTCCTCCGCCTGCCTGCGGTCGCGCTCCGCCCGAAGCTCCTCGAGCTCGGCGCGCTCCTCGGCAGAGAGGTCCCCGTTCTGCTCTGGCATCTCTTCTCCCTCGTCCCGTGCGAGACGGCCCGGGCCGCGCCCGCCGTCGCGTGACATTATCCGCGAAGCGGGGCCGCGGCGGCGCGAGAACAGCCAGTCGTGGCCTGCTCGAGGGCGGCCGCGCGCCTCTCCCCTAGCCGAGCTCGGGACCACGGACCCCCGTCGCGTCGAAGCCAGGGACGAAGCTCTCTGAGACCGTACCGCCCTGCTGCCACCACAGGCACTCGAAGCCCAGCTCGTCGGCATGGTCGAGGACCGCCTCGTACTCGTCGTCGCCAAGCGAGCGGGCCAGGTCGCCCCCCATGCTGCGGCAGCACTCGTTGGGCGTGTACTGGTTCATCACGCTGAGGTCGACCTCGTTTCCACAGGCCTGCCACACGCGGTCGAGCACGGCGAGCGAGTCGTCGACGTGCCCGGGCATGACCAGGTGGCGCACCACGATGCCACGGAGCATGCGACCGTCGGGGCCCTCCGCCCGCCCGCCGTGCGCACGGAGGGAGCGAAGCATCGCCTCGAGCGCCGACAGGGCGACCTCGGGGTAGTCCGGCGCGCCCGAGAGCGAGCGCGCGAGCTCGGACGAGGCGTACTTGAAGTCGGTAAGCCACACGTCCACGACGTCCGACATGCCCTCGACGACGGAGGCGAGCTCGTAGCCGCTGGTGTTGCACACGACGGGCAGCGCCATGCCGGCCGCGCGGGCCAGACCCACCGCCTCCCTGACCTGCGGCGCGAAGTGCAGGGGGGTCACGAGGTTGACGTTGAGCGCGCCCTGCGCCTGGAGCTCGAGCATCATCTGGGCGAGGCGTGGCGTCGTGACCTCGAGGCCGAAGCCCTCCTGGGATATCTGGTGGTTCTGGCAGAAGACGCAGCGGAGGGGGCAGCCGGTGAAGAAGATGGCGCCGGAGCCCGCCTCGCCTGATATGGGGGGCTCCTCCCAAAAGTGGAGCGCCGAACGGGCGACGCGCAGGGTGGAACTGGCGCCGCAGAAGCCCGGCCTGCCTGCCGCGCGGGAGGCGTGGCAGCGACGGGGGCAGAGCTCGCAGCTCGCATATGCTCCGGACGAGAGTTCCATGGACGTCCTTCCTGGCGGCGCTCCTGTTGGACGGGGCCGTTGCCGGTTGCGGCACGGGAGCGACGACGGCGCGGCGATGCCAGAGACTCTATCACTGCCGGACGGACGCCACGGAGCCGCCACGCGCCCGCGCCCATCCGCGCACTCGTGAGCCTCGCCGGGCGGCCGAGAACGCACGCCACTCTCGCCCGCCACGCGCGAACGCACGACCAGCATCATTCCGTACGTCGCTGCGCACAGCGATTTCATCGAGCACGTCGTTGATTCTGCACGTCGTTGCGCACGGCCATTTCATCGAGCACGCTGTTGCGCACATCCGCCGCCGCGTTTGCCCAGTTGGTGCGACGTCCAGTTGTGCGTTGGAGCGTGGAGGATGCCTGACGTGTGCGAAACGGCGTGGAGGAGGCAGCCGACCGCCACGCAGCCGACCGCCGCGCAGACGACGTTACGCCCGCGGCACACCAAAGGAGTCGAGCAGCCGTGCGAAGCGCCCTCGGTCGCAGACGTCCGCGAACGAGAAGCGCACGACCCGGGCCACGCGGGTGAGACGGGACTCCCTGAGGCGCTCGTCGGCGAGCAGGTCGACCGTCGCCCTCCCCCGCGTCATCGTCGGGTCGACGTACTTCTGGCGCCCGTCGAGCTCGCCCGCCACGAGGGTCCCATCGGGAAGGCGCCAGAGAAAGTCCACCCTGCTCACCCGGCCCGACAGGGGGTCGACGAACTCCGCCTGGAGCTCGGGGGCCGCAAAACCGAGCTCGATCATCGTCGCACGGGCGATCGACTCCCCGCCGCTCTCCGCACGCCGGTCGGCACGGGCCGCCGTCGCCAGCGCCCGTCTCACCCCAGGCCGCCGCCTGCCAAGGTCCCGCACGAGGCCCTCGAGCCATCGCGCGTCCCTGCCCGTCCGGGCGAGCGCGGCGTCCGCCACAACGAGCCCGTCGGAGAAGCCCATCATGAGGAGGCAGTCGACCACGCTGCGCTCGAAGGTCGTGACGGGGATGCCGGAGGCATGTGCTCGTTCCAACCCGCCCTCGCGGGCAAGCTGGTGAAACGCCACGAGCCTCGTGCCGTGCCGTCCGCCCGGCCCATGCGCGACGTGTATGCGGGCCAGCTGCCCGAACGAGACGGGAAGGCCATGCGCCACGGCGGCCGTGGGACCGCAGAACGTCCAGTCCGGATGTGCCCTCGACAGTGACCTCGCGAGGTGCAGGTGGCGAGAGGGCACGTCGAGCGCCTCCCAGTAGCCCCGGCGGGCAAAGTGCCCGCGCGCCAGGCGGACGAGCTCCCCCGAGCCGACCATGCGTCCCATCGCCATCCCGTCGGCATGGCTGGATGGCGCGACGCATGCCCCGCGCGCCTCTCCCTCGCCCAGCATGCAGCCGATGTGCTCCCGCCTTGAGCCACCTGCGTCCAAGTCCCCTCCCGTCCTCGCCGTCCTACCTGGGCCCGACCATATCGGAGCGGAGGCCAAAGTCGTGGCTGACATCCAAAAATGTCAGCTCAATTTCTGGCGGACCGTTCGCCGAACTTTCTGGCGGACCGTTCGTCGAACACGCAATCGCGCACATCACAGGAGTCTTCCACGCGTGAACGCACATTGGAGCGGTACATCAACTGGGCAAACGTGAAGGTGACCGTGCGTTCGCGCGTGCTTACTGGATTTGTTGTGCGCAACGGCGTGCGGGATGCTGCAGGACGTGCGCCGGAGCGTGCGGGACGCAGCGGAACGTGCGCCGGAGCGTGCGCGACGCCACCAGTCGCCGGCGTGCCTTGGCGCGCCACAAAAAAGCCCGGGCCACGACGGCCCGGGCGACGACGCCTATGGTGGAGATGAAGGGATTCGAACCCTCGGCCTCTGCCTTGCGAAGGCAGCGCTCTCCCAGCTGAGCTACATCCCCAAAAAACGTGCAAGGGAGAGTATCGCCATTCCTCGGCCCCCTGTCAAGCCCGAGTCAAGGCAATGTCGCCCCCTGCGGCTGCGAAATGAACCCACCTTTCTAAGGTGGGTGCCCTCGTCGCCTGTTCCAGCTTCCTCAACAACGGAGGATCCCTGTAATGGGGACGATATGCGGGCTCCCTCAAAACGCGTGTCGGTTCACCCAGTTGTGACCGCAGGGGGACGACAGCTCAAATATAGATGAGCCCCCCGCGATTACCAGTCTTGACTTGACGCGCATTATGGCAAAGAGTGAGAGGAGCTGGCGTCTGCGCCCGCCCCCGCGGCGAGGACGCGTCGTCCCTCTCCCCCGCCAGGCCGATTCGCCCGCTCGATACCTGCGCGTTTTCCGCTTGGCCCTGCTTTTCGCTATGATTGTCCGGTCAGTGTGAGAAGAGGCGACGCAACGGGAGGCGAGCATGCACCAGCCGTGGCTTCCCTACCTGTGCGTCTTCCTCGCCGCCGGGCTCACGACGCTCCTCATGACGCCCCTCGCGCGCAAGGTCGCCTGGAAGCTGGGGGCCGTCGACTACCCCAACGCACGCCGCATCAACCGCGAGCCCATCCCCCGCATGGGCGGCATCGCCGTCTTCCTGGGCATCACCGCCGCCTTCGTCGTGCAGTACCTGGGCACGACCTACCTGCGCTGGCCCATGGTGCTCGCCCCCTCGCCCCACCTCAAGAACATCCGGTACTGGTCGCTCGTGGGGGGCTTCGTCTGCATCTTCCTGGTGGGTGCCATCGACGACGTCTTCCAGCTCAAGCCCCTCCACAAGCTCCTGGGACAGGTCCTCGCCGCCTCCGTCGCCGTGGGCGGCGGGCTGGTCATCGGCGTCATCGTGAACCCCTTCACCGAGGGTCCCCTCTGCATGGGCTGGCTCAGCTACCCCGTCACCGTGGCCTACCTGGTCGCCTACGTGAACATCTTCAACCTGATCGACGGCCTGGACGGGCTGGCCTCGGGCCTCACCTGCATCGCCGGCTTCACCATGTTCGTCCTCGCCGTGATGGCGGGGCGGGCCGACGCCGCCACCCTCGCGATCGCGACGGCCGGAGCCTGCCTGGCCTTCCTGCGCTACAACTTCCACCCCGCCTCGGTCTTCCTGGGAGACTCCGGCTCGCTCCTCCTGGGCTTCTCCATGGGCGTGGTCTCGCTGCTCTCCGTCGCGCGCATCGCGGGCCTCACCACCATCATCGTGCCCCTGGTCATCGCGGGCATCCCCATCATCGACACGCTCTCGGCCATCGTGAGGCGCAGCCGCGCGCACGTGAGCATCGGACACGCCGACCGCGGCCACATCCACCACCGCCTCATCGCCGAGGGCTTCGACCAGCGCCAGGCCGTGCTGATCATCTATGCCTGGACAGCCCTGCTCTGCCTGGGCACGCTGGTCATGACCCAGGTCTCGGTCGTGCCGCGCATCGCGATCTTCTTCGCCCTCCTCCTGGCCTCCGGCGCCGTCGCGCGCAAGCTCCACCTCTTCCGTCCCGTCCTGCTGCACCACACCAACCCGAAGACCGGCGACGACGAGCTCGTCTGCCCGCAGGACCCGGAGTTCCCGGACGAGGAGGAGCGCTTCAGGGAGCAGGAGTCCCAGCGCCACCACGGCCTTCGTTAGGGCTGCCGCAGCCTCGCCCCAACGCCCCTCTCTCCCAGACCCTTCGCCCCCAGCACGGCTTTCGTCCGGCCTCCCCCAACACAGCTTTCGTCCGGCGGGACGCGCACGAGAAGAGGCCCACCCCCTTGGAAGGAAGCGGGCCTCGACGGCTCTGGTTCTGGGACGCGAGCTACTCGGCGTCGGCGAGGGCCTTCTTGGCCACGTTGGCCAGGTCGGCGAAGGCGGCCTCGTCCTCGTAGGCGACCTGGGCGAGGACCTTGCGGTCCAGCTCGACGCCGGCGAGCTTCAGGCCGTGCATGAACTTGCTGTAGGAGAGGTCGTTCATGCGGGCGGCGGCGTTGATGCGCTGGATCCACAGGCCGCGGATGTCGCGCTTCTTGTTGCGGCGGTCACGATAGGCGTACTGGCCCGAGTGCTGGACCTGCTCCTTCATGCCGCGGAAGGTGCGGGAGCGGACTCCGTAGTAGCCCTTGGAACGCTCGACGAGGGTCTGGCGCTTCTTGCGACCAGCGACTGCGCGCTTGACACGTGCCATATCTAATCAACTCCTAAAGAATGCCATCGAATGGGCGACGTGCCCGCTTAGTTCTTGGAACCCATGCGCTGGGAGACGACCTTGACGTCACCGGCGGTGAGCTCGGCCTCCTTGCGGAAGCCGCGGATGCGCTTCTGGGACTTCTTGGTCAGGATGTGGCTCTTGAAGGCCTTGGCGCGCATGATCTTGCCGGTGCCGGTGCGGCGGAAGCGCTTTGCCGAACCCTTGTGCGTCTTCATCTTGGGCATGCTAGTTCTCCTTCTCCGTCTCTGCGTCGTCCTCGACTGCCTTCTCATCGAAGGCGCCCTTGATCGGGGCGACCAGCATGTGCATGTTGCGACCCTCCATCTTGGGGGCCGACTCGACCGTGGCGTAGGGCCTGAGCTCGTCAGCCAGACGGTCGAGCACCATCCTCCCCTGCTCGGGGTGGGCCATCTCGCGACCGCGGAACATGATTGTGATCTTGACGCGTGCGCCCTTCTTCAGGAAGCGCATCACATGGTTCTTCTTGGTGGTGAAGTCGCCCACGTCGATCTTGGGACGGAACTTCATCTCCTTGACCTCGACCTTGGCCTGGTTCTTGCGGGCGGCCTTGGCCTTGCGGTCCTGCTCGTACTTGAACTTGCGGTAGTCCATGACCTTGCAGACGGGAGGCTCCGCGTTGGGAGCGATCTCCACCAGGTCGAGATTCTGCTCGTCGGCGATGCGCTGCGCGTCGCGGACTCCGAACAGGCCGAGCTGTGAACCGTCAACGCCGATCAGGCGGCAGGTGCGCGCCGTGATCTCGCCGTTGATCCGAGGACCCTCGTTCTTCGCTATCTCTTACACCTTCCTTCGCTCGTGCGGCTCGCGCCGCATGAAAAAACTCCCAGAACTATGGCAGCATCCAGGAGACAAAGGACCCACTCGCAATGGGCCGGCTATTTGTCTGACCGGACGGCTGCCCTTGGCGCCGTGCAGGTGGGGACCACGTGCGTCCCTCTTTGCGATAAGCACTTTGTCGATGTTAGCCGCTCGGCGACGAGTTGGCAAGCCCGTTCGCCCGCACATGCCTTTTGCACAAGCGGACGAACGGGCCCGGGACGCCCCCTAGCGCCCCTCGCGCGCGGCGATGCGCTCGTCCAGCCAACCGGTGAGCAGGGGCGCCACGAGGGCGGTGATGATGACCGCGGCCGCGATCTGGGCGGTGGCCACGGGCACCAGCGCCGCGTAGGAGGCATCGGAGGCCGCGACCGCGGGAGGGGTGGTCATGGCCGTGCCCGCGATGGTGGAGCAGGCCATGCCAGCCTTGCCCGTGCCTCCCGTGAGGCGGTCGAAGCCAGCCGTCGCAAAGCCGATGGCAAGGCAGATCACAGCCAGCACGATGCCCGAGATGCCGCCTGCGACCAGGCTCTCGAGGCTCATGCCGCAGCCCAGGGCGAATCCCAGGACGGCGATGCAGGGGTTGACGCCCGGCGCCATGAGCTGCTTCACGAAGGGGAAGAGGTTGCCCAGGACGATGCCCAGGACGATGGGCAGCAGCGAACCCACGAGCTGTCCCACCGAGATGTCCGCGATGCCGGCGGCGCCCAGGGCGATCATGGTGATGGTGGGGCCGGCGGTGAAGCAGAGGATGCCCGCCGCGCCGCGCTCCGCCTCGTCGCCGTACTCGGCCATGATGCCGGTGTAGAGCGCGATGTTGCAGAAGCTCACGCCGCCGATGATGGCCAGCGAGCTCAGCCCCAGCAGGTCGTCGCCCATGAAAAAGGCGACGCAGAGCCCAAGCGCGATGGAGAGCACGAGCTTGGGGATGATGATCATGATGCCGGTCTTCACGGCCTTTGGGGTGGACCTGAAGTTGATGCCCACGCCGATGCCGAAGAGGATCACGAAGACGAGGGCGTTGCCGCCGTGCACCACGGCCGTGGTGAAGCCGCCGATCTCGAGCAGGCCCGGGACGAAGGAGTGCAGGAGCAGCCCCAGGAGCATGGGATAGATCATGATGTCCCCGGGAAGGCGCGGTATCCTGAAACGTCCCTGGGTCTTCTCCGCCTCTGCCTCGGCCATGGGTGCCCCTCTCTCTCGTCGCGAATTTTTGTTGGGCGAATGTACCAGAGGAGAGGGCCACCGCGCCACGCGCGACGGCACGGCGACACGAACGCGTAACGAAAGGGGCCGCCCCGAGGGACGGCCGCCTGCGCATTCGCATGGTGCCCGAGGTGGGACTCGAACCCACACTCTGTTGCCAGAAGCGGATTTTGAGTCCGCCGCGTCTGCCAATTCCGCCACTCGGGCAAAGTCGCAGGACCACTATATCAGAGAGCGGCGGCTACGAATCGGCCATCGCCCACGCCAGAGACATGACCGTGGCCGAAGGTGCGGCGCTGAGTGCGCATTCTATTTTTCAAATGTACACCCCTCTCCGCTGACCTGCGGTTTTGCGGAGAGGTGCGCATTTCACGCCTGGAATGTACGCCTCGAGCCGCGCGCCACGCCCAATCGCCCCCAGGCCGCGCGCTGCGTCCTAATCGCACCTCGAGCTGCGCGCTACGCCTCGATCGCGCCCCAGCCGCTCCCGCGCCACGCCGCGCCTAGTGCATGCCATCCGAGGCCGCGCCCGGCTGCAGCCAGGGGTTGCCCTCCAGCTCCTCCATCATGGTGGTGGAGTCGCCATGGCCGCAGAAGAGCGTGGTGCGGGCGGGTATCTCCTCCCGCAGGCGCGCGAGAGTGGCCATGAGGGCGTCGTGGTCGCCGCCGGCGAGGTCGGTGCGTCCGCAGGAGCCCTTGAAGAGGGTGTCGCCCACGAAGGCGACGCCATCGGCCGTCCCCTGGCCCAGGAGCACGATGCCGCCCGGCGTGTGGCCGGGGGCCCCGATGACGCGGAAGCTCGCCGTACCCAGCTCGATCACGTCGCCGTCGGCGATGGTCTGGTCGGGCTCGGGGGCATCGTCGTCGTAGGAGCGGCCCAGCTCGCTCGCCTCGCCCGCGCGACCTGCAAGCTCGACGTCCGCCTCGTGCATGAGGAAGCGGGCGCCCGTGGCGTCCCTCAGCGCCTTTACGCCGCCCACGTGGTCCCCATGCCCGTGCGTGGCCACGATGGTCGTCACGCGGACGTCCTCGAGGTGACGGGCGATGGCGGCGCCGGAGTTGCCCGGGTCGACCACCAGGCACTCCCCCTCCGAGACGTAGGCGTAGCAGTCGGTCTCGATGGGCCCCACGATGAACATGCGGATCTGGTCGTCGCTGGCGTTGTGGCCGCAGCCTCCCCCGCAGCAGCCGCCTCCATGGTGCCCGCAGCAGCCGCCCTCGTGGGAGTGGCCCCCCTCATGCCCATGGCCGCCGCAGCCATCGCCATGGCCCTCGTGGTCGCCGCAGCAGCCGCCCTCGTGGCTGCCGCAGCCGCAGTCCTCGCTGGCGTCATGCTCGTGACCGCCGCAGCAGCAGCCCTCGTCCTCGTCCCTGCCCTGGATCATGCTAGACCCTCCTCTTCATCTGGTTGGCGCCCTCGCCCGGCATGATGCGGCGGGCATCATACACGCTGGGCACGCGGTTGACGGCGGCGAGCAGCGGCCCCAGCCGGCTCGCGTCGGAGATGGCGATCAGGAAGCGCAGCCGGGCGGCGCCGGAGCTCGAGGTCTGGGTGGCGGCACTCAGGATGTTGCCACCACCATCCCCCAGGGCGATGGTGACGTCCTTGAGCAGGCCAATCCTGTCCGTTGCCTCGACCACGATCTCGACCTGGAACTCGGTGGCACCGGTGGCGTCCCACTCCACCTCGATCATGCGCTCGGGATGCGACATGAGGCTCTTCACGTTGGGGCAGTTCGCGCGGTGCACCGACACGCCGCGCCCACGGGTCACGAAGCCCACGATCTCGTCGCCGGCGACGGGGCTGCAGCAGTGGGCCAGGTGCACCAGGAGGTCCGGGTCGCCCTTTGCCACGACGCCGCAGTTGCTGCGCCGCCTCTTGTCCGAGGCGGCGCGCGCCGCGGCGTTGACCAGCGGCCTGTCCTCCGCCATCGCGCGCTCACGCTCGTCGCGGCGCGCCGCCTGGCGCTCCGCCTCCACCGTCTTGGTGGAGGCCTCGCCCAGCGCCTCCTCGATGCGGTTCGCGATCTGGCGTGGGCTCAGCTTGCCCGTGCCCACGGCGGCGAAGAGGTCGTCGCTGCGCACGAGGTCGAGCTGGGGCACCACCTTGTCGATGGCCCTCTGCACCCGCTGGGTCGAGATGCCGTACCCGCGCTTGCGCAGCTCGTGGGCGAGGTCGCTTCTCCCCTGCTCCGCGTCGTCGGTCTTGGAGAGGGTCGTGAAGTACTTCCTGATCTTGGCCTTGGCGGAGGGCGTCGCCACCAGGTGCAGCCAGTCGCGGCTGGGCTTGGAGTTCTTGTTGGTCAGGATCTCGACCCTGTCGCCGCTCTGGAGGCGGTAGGTGAGAGGAACGACCGAGCCGTTGACCTTGGCCCCCACGCAGTGGTTGCCCACCTCGGTGTGGACGGTGTAGGCAAAGTCGAGGGGGGTGGAATCGCGCCTCAGGCTCATGACCTCGCCCTTGGGGGTGAAGACGAATATCTCGTCCTCGAAGAGGTCGACGCGCAGGTTGTTGAGGAACTCGTGGGCGTCGCCCATGTCGTCGTCCACGGCCCAGTCCAGGCTGCGGCGGATCCAGTTGATCTGGTTGTCTATCTCGCGCTCGCCCTGGGACATCTGGCCGCGCGACCCGCCCGACTTCTTGTAGAGCCAGTGGGCGGCGATGCCGTACTCCGCCTGGTCGTGCATCTCGTAGGTGCGGATCTGTATCTCGATGGGGCGCGCGTCAGAGCCGATGACCGTGGTGTGCAGCGAGCGGTAGCCGTTGGGCTTGGGCATGGCCACGTAGTCCTTGAAGCGACCGGGCAGCGGGTGCCAGAGCGAGTGGACGGCGCCCAGCACGCTGTAGCAGTCCCCCACGGAGGGCGTGAGGACGCGCAGGGCGATGAGGTCGTAGATGTCGCTGAACTCCTTGCCCTTGCGCGTCATCTTCTGGTAGATGGACCAGAGGTGCTTGGGGCGGCCGGTGATCTGGTAGCCCGCGAGCCCCACCCGCGCGAGCTCGCCGTCCAGGATGCGGATGGCCTCGGCGGTGTCCTGCTCGCGCTGGGCGCGGGAGTCCTGCACCATGCGCGCCACGCGCTCGTACTCGGTGGGCTCGAGGTAGAAGAAGGCCAGGTCCTCGAGCTCCCACTTCACCGATGAGATGCCCAGGCGGTCCGCGAGGGGCGCGTAGACGTCCATGGTCTCGCGGGCCTTGAAGGCGCGGCGGTCGGGCTTGAGGGCCGCCAGGGTGCGCATGTTGTGCAGGCGGTCGGCCAGCTTGATGATGACCACGCGGATGTCCTTGGACATGGCGAGGAACATCTTGCGCAGGTTGAGGGCCTGCTTCTCGTCCATGGAGGCGACCTGGATCGAGGTGAGCTTGGTGACGCCGTCGACGAGCTCTGCCACGGTCTCGCCGAAGCGCACCGAGATGTCCGCCAGGGTCGCGGGGGTGTCCTCGACCGTGTCGTGCAAGAGGGCGGCGCAGATGGAGTCGCCGTCCATCCTGAGGTCCTTGGCCAGGATCAGTGCCACCTCGACGGGATGGTTGATGTAGGGCTCGCCCGAGCGCCTGCGCTGGTCGGCGTGAAACTCGGCCGCGAAGGAATAGGCCTCCTTGACGCGGGCGAGCTCGCCGCCGTCGAGGTAGTCGGAGCAGGTGTTGCACAGGACCCGCCAGTTGTCGGCCTGCGGGGTCTCCCTTCGTCGGGCGGGAGCCGAGTCTGCGTTGGCCATCAGGACCTCCTAGCCGTCCACCACGTCGCCGAAGCCGGGCGTGATGGGCCTGTTGATGCGATCGAGAAGCTCCTGCGGGCTGCTCGAGAGCGCCCAGTCGCGAAACGCCTGGAACTCGTCGCGAAGGCGTAGCCCCTCAAGATAGCGAATGGAGCGGTCGAGCTGGACGTGCGAGGGGCTCTGGGCCATGGTAATTCGGCGGGCGGAGCCGTAGCCGTCCGTGGAGAGGAAGCCCAGCTCTCGGAAGACCGAGATGCCGCACGACACGGCGCGCTCGTCCAACTGCGAGGCGGGATGGCGCAGGAGCGCCTCCTGGGCGAGGTCGGCGTTGGTGAGCCTCAGGCCCGTGGCCGCCGCCTGCCCGTCCGCGAGCTCGCGGAGCACCCGGTAGAGCGTCACGAGCTCCGAGCGCTCCGGGGCCGAGGCGGCGAGGATCCTCTCGTTGATGCGCGCGTCCCTGCCGCCGAAGAGCAGCCAGACGCAGGCGTCCTGGCCGTCCCTGCCCGCCCGGCCGCTCATCTGGTTGAACTCGATGGAGCCGAAGGGCATGTGGTAGAGCATCACGTTGCGGATGTCGGGCAGGTTGACGCCCTCGCCGAAGGCGCTCGTGGACACGATGCACTTGAGCTCGCCCGCACGGAAGGCGTCCTCGACCCTGCCGCGGTCGGCGCGGGTGAGGCCGGCGTTGTAGAAGGCGATGCGCCGCGCGAGCTCGGGGACGGCCTTACGCAGCATCCGCGCGAGCGAGACGGACTGCTCGCGCGAGTTGACGTAGACCACGGTCTTCATGCCCGTCGCGACGACCGAGACCAGGGCGCTGTCACGGTCGCGGAGCTCGCGGCAGTCGCGCACACGCAGGTTGTCGCGGACGCTCGCATCCACCACGACGTCGCGCTCGTCGATGGAGAGGAGCCGGCAGAGCTCGCGCGCGACCCCCGCCTGGGCCGTGGCGGTCACGGCCAGCGCGACGGGGTTCCCGAGCCGCTCCAACACCCGTGGGAGCTGGGCGTAGGCGCTGCGCCCGCCCGTCTCGCCCGCATGGTGGGCCTCGTCCACCACCACGAAGCCGACGCGCCCGGAGGAGGCGAAGCGGTCCGCGTGGATGGCCAGAAACTCGGGCGTGGTGAGGAGGACGTCCACCGCGCCGGATGCCAGGCCGCAGAAGACGTCGTCACGCTCGCCGCGGGAGCTCTCGCCCGTGAGGACGCGCACGCTCATGCCGAGCTTGGCGAAGGCGGCGGCGAGGTGGAAGGACTGGTCGCTCACCAGCGCGCGCAGCGGGTACACGAAGACGCTCGCCTTCCCGGCGCGGAGCGCCGAGATCGCGGCGTGCACGTGGAAGACGAGGGACTTGCCGCGGCCCGTCGCCATGACGCAGAGCGTGGAACGGCCGGCGGCGAGCCGGTCGAGAGCCGCGACCTGGGCCGGAAGGAGCTCGTGGTCGCCGATGAGGGAGCGCACCAGGCGCGCCCTCAGCTCGCCCGCGCCCAGCGAGGCGAGCTCGGCGCGCACGGACGAGGGGGCGCAGGCCGCGTCCCCTCCCGTCGGCTCGGTTCCGGCCACGCGCTCGAGGCGCAGGTTGACGCCCAGCGTGGGTCGGAGCTCGTCTCCCCCGGTGACGTCGAGCACGCGCGCCTCGTAGCGTCGTCCCGCGTCCACGTGGGGCGCGAGGGCGGCCGCTATCTGGCGGCGCAGGTAGCCGAGGCGCCTGCCCGAGCCGTCGAGCACCGCGATCGCGTTGGGGTCGTCGGGGTTCTGGGGCTCGCGCCCGAGCCGGAGGTCGTCGCCTGCGGAGAGGCCGCGCACAAGCTCCTGGCGCCCGGCAAAGCTCACGCCCATGAGCTTGGTCACGAAGCCCTGCGCCTCGGCGATGCCCGCGAACTCGTCGCGCGAGAGTATCTCGGACGCATGCGAGAAGAGCTCCTCGGCCACGCCGGCCTCCCCCTCACGGGCAGGCTCGGGCTCGTCGCGATAGAGGATGTCCTTCACCATGAGCTTGGGCTTCGTGCGGCCCTGCCAGGTCTCTGCCACGGGCTCGAAGACCAGGTCGACCGCGGCGTCGCAGTCGTTCGCGCGCTCGATGTCGGGCGCGCGGAACATGATCGCGGGAACCGAGGACATGCCGTCGGTGGCCACGAAGCGCAGGTGGCTGCCATCAGAGCCCACGCGGGCGCGGTTGCGCATGCTCACGCCGCGCACGCCCAGGAGCGGCTTCTTGTTGCCCTGGCCGAAGGGCTGCAACGTCTCAAGCGCCTCGATGTTGGGAACGGTCATCTCGGCCAGGTCCACCAGGGCGCAGACCTCCCCCCTGTCCTCGAACTGGGAGTCGGGGAGCTCCGCCATGACCTCCCCCAGGCGCACCCTGAAGGCGTCCAGGTTGGCGACGTCGCAGGTGACGCCCACGGCACCGGCATGCCCGCCGAAGCGGACGAGGAGGTCGGAGCACTGCTCCACGGCGCGGAAGAGGTCCACGGAGCCCACCGAGCGGCCAGAGCCGCGCGCGATGCCGTCCGAGATGGAGAAGACGATGGCGGGGACGTGGTAGCGGTTGGTCATGCGGCTCGCCACGATGCCCTTCACGCCCTCGTGCCAGCCCTCGCCCGAGACCACGACCACGCGGCCCCCGTCGAAGGAGGAGTCGACCTTGGCCATGGCCTCCTCAGTGAGCTGCGCCTCTATCTCGCGCCGCTCGGAGTTGACCTGCTCGAGGCGGGCGGCGAGCTGCTGGGCGCGCTCCAGGTCGTCGGTGAGCAGGAGCTCGAAGGCCACGTCGGTGGTGCCCATGCGTCCCGCCGCGTTGAGGCGGGGCACAAGAGAGAAGGGCAGCTGGTCGGAGGTGATCGTCGTCACGTCCACGCGGGCGGTGGCCGCCAGGGCGACGATGCCCGGGCGGGCCGCCTCGCGCATGCGGGAGATCCCGTCGGCCACGAGGGCGCGGTTCTCTCCCGAGAGGAGCATCATGTCTGACACCGTGCCCAGGGTCGCGACCTCGGTGTAGGAACGCCAGATGTCGGGGGCGCCCAGCCGCCGGCCCAGCTCCTGGAGGAGCTTGAGCGCGACGCCGGCCCCCGCAAGCTCGCGGCTCGGGCAGTCGTCGGCGAGCTTGGGGTCGGTCACGGGCACGCCCTCGGGCACAAGCTCGGCGGGCTCGTGGTGGTCCGTCACCACGACGTCGACGCCCTGTCCCACGAGCCAGGCGACCTCCTCGCGGGCGGCGATGCCGTTGTCCACCGTGACCACGAGGTCGGGGTCGCAGCCCTCGATCACGCGGCCCAGGGCCTCGCGGCTGAGCCCGTAGCCCTCGCCGAAGCGATGGGGTATGTAGGGGTGCACCTCCGCCCCAAGCTCGCGCAGGCCCAGGGTGAGGAGGGCCGTGGCGGACATGCCGTCCACGTCGAAGTCGCCGAATATCGCGACGGTCTGGCCCGTGCGGACGGCCCTCTCGATGCGACCCGCGGCGTCGGCCATGCCGGGGACGAGCAGGGGGTCGCACCAGTCGCGCGCGAGGGAGGGAGTGAGGAACGCCCGCGCCTCGTCGACGGAGGCGACGCCGCGCGCGGCCATGACGCGCGCCACCAGGGGCACAAGCCTCAGCTGCGACGAGAGCTCGCGCTCGAGGGCGGGGTTCGGGGCGCAGAGCTCCCAGCGCCGGCTGCCCATGAGCCCGGCCACGCTACTCGGCTTCCTTCGGGGCCGCCTGGGCGGCGGCCTCTCCGTACCTCTCCTCGAGCTTCCTCCACTTGGGCTCGCGCGTCTTCCAGATGGCCAGGAGCGGCGAGGCGACGGCGAAGCTGGAGTAGGTCCCCAAAAGCTCGCCCACCAGCATGGCGAAGGCGAAGTCCTTGAGGGTCGCGCCGCCCAGGGCGAGCATGGCCACGACGGGCACGAGCGAGGTGATCGTGGTGTTGATGGTGCGGACGATGACCTCGTTGATCGAGAAGTTGCAGATCTGGTAGTAGGTGCGGTGACGTGGGTCGCGCGGGCCCTTGGCGTTCTCGTTCATGCGGTTGAACTCGACCACCGTGTCATAGAGCGAGTAGCCCATGATCGTGAGGAGCGCCGCGACGACGTTGGGTGTGATCGCAATCTGAGTCCAGGCGTAGACGCCCACGATGATGAGCAGGTCGTGGACCAGCGCGACGACGGCCGTGATGGACATCTTGAACTCGTAGCGGATCGACACGAAGGCGATGATGGCCAGGATCGCCAGGCCGAAGGCCAGGGCGGAGGTGCGCGTCACGTCGGCGCCCCAGTCGGGCCCGATGGTGGTGACGGTGTAGTTCTGGTCGGTGAGCCCCAGGGCCTTGGCCGCCTCGGCGGCATGCTGGTTGGCGACGCTTGGGTCAACGGTGTCCGAACGCACCAGGAAGCCCGCGCTGCCGTCGCTCACGGTGGTCTGGACGGTGGGGTCCGCCTCGCCCGCGGCGGTGAGGGCGTCCCTCATCTGCTCTATCGCGAGCTCGCCGGTGCCGGTGAAGTCGACCTCGGTGCCCCCGCGGAACTCGATGCCGAAGACGAGGCCGCGCAGGGCGATGCCCAGCACGGCGAGGACGACCAGGGCGCAGGAGAGGCCCAGGAGCTGGCGGCGGTGCTGGATGAAGGGAATCTCGCGCTCGAAGTGGCTACGCACGGGCCACACCCCCCCTCTGGCGCTCCGCGTCCCCCTGGCCGGAGGCTGCCTCCTCGAGGTCCTGGGCTATGCCCCAGAAGCCGGGATGGCGCTGGATGGGGCCGAGGGCAAGGAGCCTGAGCGCCGGCGCCTTGAAGCAGAGCATGGTCACGACGTCGCAGGCGATGCCCAAGGCCAGGGTGAGGCCGAAGCCCTTGACGGGGCCCACGGCCACGAGGAAGAGGGCGAGGGCCGTGACCAGGGTGACGGCGTCGGCGTCGAGCGAGGTCAGGATGCCGTGCCGCGCGCCCGAGACGGCGGCGTTCTTGATGCTGCGGCCCATGCGGACCTCCTCCCTGAAGCGCTCGAGCACCAGTATCGAGGAGTCCGCGGCCGAGCCCGTGGTGAGCACCATGCCGGCAAGGCCGGGAAGCGTGAGCGCGAAGGCGCCGAAGCGCGAGAGCAGCGCGAGGAGTCCCAGGTAGAGCAGGGCGAAGACGGCGAGCGAGCCCATGGTGAGGATGCCCAGGCCGCGGTAGAAGAGGAAGAGGTAGACGACCACCGCGGCCACGCCCACGGCGATGGCCACGACGCCCTTCGAGAGGGAGTCCTGGCCCAGGGTGGGGCCCACCACGCGGCTCTCGGAGTAGGTCAGCGTGACGGGCAGCGAGCCGGAGTCGAGCACGGTCTTGAGCGACTTCGCCTGCTCGAGGGTGAAGTTGCCCGAGATCGAGACCTGGCCGCCCGTGATCTCGGACTGGACGGCGGGGGCGGAGTTCACGACGCCGTCGAGCACGATGGCGATGCGGCCCTTGTGCGGCGCGAGCTCGCGGGTGACATCGGCGAAGGCGGCCGAGCCCTCGGGGTCGAGGCTCAGGTTGACCACGTAGTCGCCGGTCGCCGAGGAGGAGCTCTGCGCCACGGCGGTGCTCGAGATGTGCGAGCCGTCGAGGAAGGCAGTGTAGCTCCCCTCTTCGAGCCGCACGCCCTCCGAGCCCGCGTTGAGCTTGGCCAGGGCGTCGGCGTCGCCTATCTCGTCCATGCGGACGAACTCGAGCTTGCCCGTCTGCCCGATGGTCTGGATGGCCGCCTGGGCGTCGGTGGCGCCCGGGATCTGGATCAGGATGGAGTTGGTGCCCTGCTGCTGGACGGAGGTCTCGGAGGCGCCGAGGGAGTTGACGCGGCTCTGGACGATGCTCGTGGCGGTGGCCATCTCGTCGGCGGTGGGGGCGGAGCCGTCGGGCTTCGAGGCCGCCATGATCACGGACACGCCCCCGCGGATGTCGAGGCCCTGCGTGATGCGCTCGCCCAGGGGCGTGAAGCCCACGGCGCAGGCGACGAGCAGGACCGCGAGGGCGACGAGGGTCCCCAGGTAGCGGCGGGCATGAGCGGACGCGTGCGGACCGGTGCCCCTTCCCTTGCGGCGGCGGTCGCGGCGGGGCTTCCCGCCCGCGGCCTCCGTGGCCTTCCACCGGTCCACGCCGCTGGCGCGCTCCGGGCTCTTCTCTTCCGACATCGGCACTCCCATCCCGGGGCGCAGGGCGCCCCTCTCAAAAAGTCAACCCCGTCATTCTAGCCCGACATGGGCGATGACGTGGAACGGGACCCCGGGAGGGCCGGGGAAGGGAGCTGGTCGGCAGCTCTCGACCGCAAAGCTGCCGACAAACGGAGGGCCAGGAGGTGTCCTTGCCCTCAAAGGGCGAATTGTCGGCAGCTCTCGCCTGACGAAGCGCCGACGAGCGTCGAGGCGCGCCCGTCCGAGCCCCTCCCCTACCAGTCCCTGGCGGCGGGGAGCTCGTCCCAGCGGGACACGAAGGAGGCGTACTCTCCCCTAATGATGGCCTCGCGGGCGCGTCGCATGAGGTCCAGCAGGTAGTGGACGTTGTGCATGGAGAGCAGGATGGAGCCCAGCATCTCGTCCTGCTTGACCAGGTGGCGGATGTAGGCGCGGGAGTAGCCGCCCGTGCAGACGGGACAGCCGCAGGCCGGGTCGATGGGGCCGTGGTCGCGGGCGAAGCGGGCGTTCCTGAAGTTGAGGCGCCCCTCGCTGGAGAAGGCCGTCCCGCTGCGCGCGGTGCGGGTGGGCAGCACGCAGTCGAACATGTCGATGCCGCACTCGACGCCGTGGACCAGCGTGGTGGGGTTGCCCACGCCCATGAGGTAGCGGGGCTTGCCCTTGGGCATGTGCTCACTGGCGAGGGGCGCCAGGGTCTCGAACATGAGCTCGTGGCTCTCGCCCACCGAGTAGCCGCCGATGCCGTAGCCCGGGAAGTCCCCCATGGACTCGAGCCTCTCGAGCGAGCGCAGGCGCAGGTCCATGTGCATGCCGCCCTGGACGATGCCGAAGAGCGCCTGGTCCTCGCGCCGGTGCGCCTTCCAGCAGCGCTCGGCCCACATGCTCGAGAGGTCGACGGCCCGCTCGACGAAGCGGCGCGTCGCGGGGTAGCCCGGGCACTGGTCGAGCTGCATCACGATGTCGGCACCCAGCTCCTCGGCCATGCGCATGTTGGACTCGGGCGTCCAGTGCACGTAGGAGCCGTCGTAGTCGACGGTGCGGAAGGTCACGCCCTCGTCGCTCAGCCTCACGTTGGAGCCGTGGCTGAAGACCTGGAAGCCGCCCGAGTCGGTGAGGATGGGGCCGTGCCACTGCATGAACTCGTGCAGGCCGCCCATCTCGGCCACGAGCCCGGTGCCCGGGCGCTGCGAGAGGTGGTAGGTGTTGGCGAGGAGGATCTTGGTGCCCAGCTGCTCGAGGTTCTGGGGGAGGAGCCCCTTCACCGTGGCCTTGGTGCCCACGGGCATGAAGATGGGCGTGGGGACGTCCCCGTGTGGGGTGTGCAGCACGCCTGCCCGGGCGTGCGTCTGGGGGTCCTCGGCCACGACGTTGTAGCTGAACCACTTGTCCTTGGGCACTGCGGCCTCGCTCATCTGCGTTCCTCTCGCCTTGCTCCTCGTGGGCCCTGGCCGTGGCCTGCTCCGCGGACGGCGGCGGCCAGCGCAGGCGCGTCCTGAGCCACGGCGCGCCCGTGCGACCCACCCGCCTGCGCCACGGCAACGACCCCGGTGCCCTCACAAAAAAGAGCCCGGCTGGATGCCGGGCTCGCTTGGGTCCGATTCCCTGGGAGCGAGTCTACTCGCCGAAGAGGCTCTCGTCGCCGTCCTTGATGCCGAGGAGGCCGCCCAGGGCGTCCTGCTCGTCGGGGCCGTCGCAGCTGATCTCGACCTTGGTGCCAGTGCCCAGACCAGCGGCCAGAATCATCATGATGGACTTGGCGTTGACGGGAGCGGTGCCCTTGTCGACGTCCTTGATGGTGACGGCGCTCTGGTACTGCTTGGCAACCTGAACGAACTGGGAGGCCGGACGCGCGTGAAGGCCAGTCGCGCTGACGATCGTCACTTGCTTGGAAACCATTGTGCTCTCCTTTGACATCATGCAGGGTTGCCCCGGCGGGACCTGCTTACGGACTCATACTAGCAAAACATTCAGGCTCATGGATAAGCCATGGGTCTGAATTTGGCATGGCGTTGGGACCCCTCCGCGCGGAAATCCTCCCCTGGCGTGCCGGCCGACGCCCGTGCGCCCCCCGAG
The DNA here is from genome assembly GCF_959602185.1 of uncultured Olsenella sp. Lineage (NCBI taxonomy): Bacteria > Bacillati > Actinomycetota > Coriobacteriia > Coriobacteriales > Atopobiaceae > Olsenella > uncultured Olsenella sp. Next base: position 9,401 of record NZ_CAUGRZ010000006.1, on the reverse strand, counting down.
TCCCGCCTCGGGGAAGTTCGCCGCAAAGCGCTGATTGTGGGCAGATGGCCGGGCGCGCGTTGCCAGCGCAGGACCATGGGGCAGAATGAGGGGATATGAGGAGCTGTCGGGGACACCCGTCCCCTGACCGGAAAGGAGCTCGCCATGGCTGACGAGCCCAACACTGAGCACTATGAGGCCCGAGGGATGCGGGAGGCACCCGGCACCCAGGAGCCCATCGAGACCATCTCCCCCGAGGACGCCCAGGAGGGCGAGGGCGAGAATGGCGCCGGCCTCTCGGTCGCGGCAAGCACCGCGCGCGAGGCCGGCAGGTCGCTGCGCGAGGGGCTCGAGGCGATTCGCAACGTTCGCGCCGCGTCGCGCGAGCACTCCGCCGGCCGCGAGCGCGCCAAGGCGCTCAGGGAGCAGATCGAGGAGGACGGCGCCCGCCTGGGCCACCGCGACGAGGTCGAGGCCGACTACCAGGGCATCGTCCAGCGCCAGGGCGACGCGCTGGCCCAGCTCGACCGCCAGCTCGCCGAGCTCGCGGACGCCTGCCAGGCCGCCTCGGCCCGACGCGACCAGCTCCAGCAGCAGCTCGACGAGCTCAGGCGGGACAACGAGGAGCGCCTCAGACCCTACCGAGAGCTCATGGAGTCGACCAAGGGACGTTCCGACGACACCGCGCGCTCGCTCTCTGACATCAGGCGCGCCGTCAAGAACGCCGACGCGCAGATGGCCGACGCCGTGAAGAAGCGCGAGCAGCGCATCGCGGCCGCCAACCGGGCGGTTGACAGCGCCAAGGACCGCCTCCAGAAGATCGAGGCGGAGTTCAGTGCCCTGCAGAAGGACGGCAACGCCGCCCCCGCCGCCCTGGGCAAGCTGCAGGGCGAGGTCGTGGCCGAGCAGGCCCACCTGGGCGCCGCCCGCGACGAGGTCACCCGCGTCACCGCCGAGTGCCAGCAGCTCGTGGACAACGCCCAGACCCACCTCTGGACCCAGAAGCAGTCGCTCGAGACCGTGGAGCGCCAGAACGAGGACGCCCGCAAGGAGGCGGACGCGCGGCGCGAGGAGTTCGAGGGCATGAACAACGAGGCACTCACCGCCGAGAAGGGGCTCGAGGAGCAGATGTCCGCAGCGAAGGCGGAGCTCGACGAGGGAGAGGGGCGCGCCGCCAAGCTCCGCGAGGAGCGCGAGGCGGAGCAGGCCGTCCTCGACGACGCCAACCAGATCCACGCCACGCCGGAGCTCACGGCCCAGCTGCGCGCCGACGTGGCCGAGGCGAAGGGCGAGCTGGAGCGCCAGGAGGCGGAGGTGGCCCGTCTCGCCAGCACGGAGCGCCACCTGCGCGAGACCACCCGCGCCAAGCGCTTGCTCTTCCTGGGCGTGGTGCTCGCGGCGCTCGTCGTGCTCGTCGTGCTGCTGGCCGTGCTGCTCCCCCGCTAGGGGCGGCAGGAGGCCCGCTAGGGGCGGTAGGAGGCGGTTCTCGCCCGAGGGTGGAGACACCAAAAGCTGAACGCCCGCGCAGGCCATTCCTGGTTTGCGCGGGCGTTCTGTGTTTGGACAGGTGGACGAGGTTTTGCGCGCAGGTCGTGCGTGGATTGCGCGCCGCGACCGCCTTTCGCGCTGCAGCCAAACCCGCGACCAAGGGGGCGTTCCCTCTCGCCCGCCATCCCCCTAGCCCGCGCTTGCCCGCTAGAGGATCAGCATCGCGTCGCCAAAGCTCAGGAAGCGGTAGCGTTCGTCCATGGCGGCCTGGTAGACAGACATGATCTGCTCGCGGGTGGCGAAGGCCGAGACCAGCATCATGAGCGTCGAGCGGGGCACGTGGAAGTTGGTGATCATGGCGTCGACCACGTGGAAGGTCGAGCCTGGCATGAGGTAGAGGTCGGTGGTGGCGTCGCACCTCTCCACCAGGTCTCCCCTGCCCAGGGCCGCGGCAGAGTCGGCCGCGGCCTCGAAGCGGCGGGCCATCATCGCGGGAGCCGCCGCAGGGGCGCCGGCGTCGAAGGCACTCTCGAGCGAGCGGACCGAGGTCGTGCCCACGGCCACCACGCGATGCCCCGCCGCCTTGGCCGCGTGCACCGCGTCGACGACGTCCTGGCCCACGTGATAGCGCTCGGTGTGCATGACGTGCTGGGTGGGGTCGTCCTCCTCCACCAGTCGGAAGGTGTCGATGCCCACCTCGAGCTCGACGTTTGCCCAGTTGACACCCTTGTCGCGGAGGAGCCCCATGAGCTCGGGGGTGAAGTGCAGCCCCGCCGTGGGCGCCGCGGCCGAGTGCTCCTCCCGCATGGCGTAGACGGTCTGGTACTTCTCGGGGTCGCCCTCGTACTCCGTGATGTAGGGCGGCAGGGGCACGTGGCCCGCCTTGTGGATGGCGGCATCAAGGGTGAGGCCCGCGGCGGGGACGAAACGCAGGAGGCGCCCGCCGCGGTTCTCGTCCAGGTAGTCGATGACCTCGCCCGTGAGCACGACCGGCCAGTCCTGGGGCGCGTGGATGCCGCCCTCGCGATACTCGACCACGGCCCCCTGCTTCAGGCGCTTGCCCGGCTTGACCAGGCACTCCCAGACGCCGCCCAGCGGGTCCAGGTCCTCGCGGCGTCTGAGCAGGAGGGTCTCGGCCACGCCGCCGGTGCCGCGCTTGTGGCCCATGAGGCGCGCGGGCAAGACGCGGGTCTTGTTGGCGACGAGGAGGTCGCCGGGCTCGAGGTAGTCGAGGACGTCGGTGAAGCGGCGGTGCCCGACGGAACCGTCCTCGCGGTCGAGGACGAGGAGGCGGCAGGAGTCGCGGGGCTCCGCGGGGGCCTGGGCGATGAGCTCGTCGGGAAGGGGGTAGTCGAAGTCGTCGGTGCGCATGGGCATGCTGGTTCCTTGCTGTTGGCGCCGGCGCCGGCGGAGGGCCGGCGAGCCGCGTGGGTCGTGGCGGGGAGATTATAGGGTGCCGGCGCGTGCGTTGTGTGTCGGAGGGAGCGGCGTGCCGGGGCTGCTGCGGCGCGGGCTGCGGCGACTGCGCTGCGGCGCGGACTGCGGAGGCGCGGGCGCCCATTTCGCACATGGCGCGTTACTCACATCCTGCTTGCCGCGCGCGGTGGCCGATGTGGGTGGTTCTCGCCTACATGCGAACCGGAGTTCCGCCCACTTCGGCACTCCCGCAGCGCATGGCTACCCACTTCGCTGTTCCCATGACACCGTGGCCACACACTTCTCGCCTCTCGCGCGAGCGGCTCGATGTGGGTGGTTCCGCATGGCAGGCCACCCCGAAAACCACCCACTTCGCAAGTCCCGCAGCATCGCAGCAACCCACTTCTCGCCTCCCGTGGCGGGCTCGCGCCTCCCGCGGCGGGCTCGCGTCTCCCGCGGCAGGCGCCAAGCCCCCACGCGTCGCGCAAAGGCAAAGCCCCAGGCGAGAATGTCCCCGGCCTAGCCCGGGAAGTACTCCGGGGGCGCGACCACCAGCCTGCCCTCGCGCCGGGCAGCGCGGGCGGCCTTCCGGGCGTCGCGGGCGCGCTGCCGCTCCATGGCAGCCTCGGCCGAGGAGAAGCGGCAGCCACAGTAGTTCTGGCGGTACATCCCCAGCTCGCGGGACTCGATCGTCGCCTCGGCGTAGTGCGGGCGGAAGTCTCGCCAGACGGCCGTGAGCCCGTTGGCCCGGGCAAGGTCGAGCAGCACGTCCTCGCAGGCGTCGAAGAGCTGGTAGGGAGAGACCGCCAGCGTGGTCGAGACGTACTCGAAGCCGCGCTCTCGGGCGACACGACAGGACTCCGCCAGGCGCAGGGCATAGCAGGACCTGCAGCGGCGCTCGCGGTCGAAGCCCGCGGGAGCGACGCCCCTCTCCCATGCCCCTCGGTCGTCACCAGCGACGACGACTTCCACGTGGGCGACGTCACGCGCCCAGTCGAGAAGCGTCCTCAGCCTGCGGTCGTGCTCCGCCACCGGCTGGATGTTGGGGTTGGACCAGCAGATCGTGGGCTCGAAGCCATCCTCGCGCAGGAGCCGCAGCGGCTCCAGCGAGCAGGGCCCACAGCACGCGTGCAGGAGGAGCGGTACGCCTCTGCCGTCCGTCGCCATCGCCCCCCTACCCCGCCAGCGTGTCGAGGGCGAGCTGGCGCCACTCCACGCCGCCCATGGCATCGTGCGCCAGGACGTTCACGTGCGTGAAGCCGCAGTCGATCGCCGAGGCCACCGCCACGTCGAAGCCGCCGTCCAGGAGCTCGGGCTGGTGGGCGTCCGCGCTGATCAAAATCTCCCCGCCGAAGTCGTGCAGGGCCCTCAGAAGCTCGTGTCTCGGATAGAGCTCCGCCTTGCGCCCGCGGTTGACGGCACCGCAGTTGATCTCGAAGGGGACGCCCTGCCCCACCAGGCACTCCATGGCCTCGAGCGCGGGGCCGAGGTAGGCGGGGCTCGTCTCGTCCACATAGCGCATGGAGTCGTTGAAGCGCGTCACCAGGTCGAAGTGTCCCACGAAGTCGCAGTTGGTGCGGTCGTGCACCTGCGCCTCGAGCTCGTAGTAGGCACGGCAAAGCGCGAGCCAGTCCCCGTCGAAACAGCCCTCGCAGAGCTCGCGCAGCTGCTCCTCGCTGCTGTCCACGCTCATGGGGAAGGGCGTCTGCACATCCAGGAAGTGGGTGGAACCGATGACGTACTCGGCGCCCGGGCAGCAGGCGGGATCGTAGAGGTTGTCCAACTCGACGCCCATCAGGATGTCGATGCGCCCTGCGTACTTCCGCTGCAGACGCCTGACCTCGGCCGTGTAGGCGGGCCAGTCCATGTGGATCTCTGGGTCCATGTGGCCCGAGAACCCCAGTTGCTCGAAGCCCTTGCCCAGGGCCGCCTCGACCACCTGCTCGGCCGAGGCGCTGCCGTCGCAGAAGGTGGTGTGGGTGTGGAAGTTCGCGCGCAGCTTGGACATGGCCGTCCTCTCGGTCGTCGCGGGGTCGGCCCTGCGGCCGCTCCTCCAGTCTATCCCAAGCGGCAGCGGCTATCCCAAGCGGCAGTGGCTATCCCAAGCGGTAGTGGCCGACGATGCGCCCCCAGTCGTCCAGCCGGTCCTCCTCGTAGCGCAGTTGCAGGGGACCCCAGTGGTGAATGACGAAGGGCATGCCGTCCGAGCGCCGCCGGTCAGAGACCACGCCCACATGCCCCTCCCACATCACGACATCCCCACCCTGCCAGGCGGCCACGTCGGAGAGGTCCGTCGTGAGGACCTGCGCGTTCCGCTCGAAGTAGAGGGTGAGCACCTGCGTGCGGCGGAAGTCGATGTCGGGGTCGGGCGCGGCGATGCCGTATGCCTCGGGATGCGCGTCGACGTCCGCCGCCACGAGAGCGCGCAGGTCGATGCCCGCCCCGAGGAGCGCCCGCGCAACCACGTCGGTGCAGACGCCACAGCCGTCGTCCGGCCAACCTCCCGCGTAGTAGCGGCTCTGGTAGCGCGGCCGCGTCGCCACGTATGCGCGCGCGGACTCGAGGATGTCGGTCTGGTCGTCCACGCCGTCCGCGTCCGTGTCGCGGGGGCTTTGGTAGCGCTCGATGCCCAGCTCCTCGCTGGAGTGGCTGGGGTGCGGGACATAGTTGAGCTGCCAGGCAAGGAACAGGGCGCAGGCGAGAGTTGCCACGGCCGCCGCGGTGACGACCATCCGCCCGCGTCCGTGCCTACGCATGTCGTCACCTCCCTGATGCGGACGGAGCCCCCTCTCGCCTTGCGCCGTCCCTGTTGTCACCATCCCCTGACGTGCCATTCTCGCCTTGATTCTATATGCAGGCGAGAGAAGCCGCCCCTTCCGTGCCGTCGTGCACGCGGCTACGCACGTCTGTCGCCGTCGTGCACGCGGCTACGCACGCGCCAAAAATCCTTCACGCTCGAACGCACAATGCCGTCCTCCAGCAACTGGGCAAACGCAGCAGGCGACGTGCGCAAAAGCGTGCTCGTTGCCGGTGGGTGTGCGCAACGGCGTGCTCGACGCCAGCGGCGCGCATGGACGCGTGCTCCGACGACCGATGCGCCCTGGCACCCCGGTACGCCCTGGCACCCCGGCACGCCACGGCACCCCGGTGCCCACCCGCGACCGCGCCGCCGCCCCGGCGCGTTGTGGGATACTGCAGGGGTTACACAGCAGCCACAAGCAAAGGAACTCCCACATGGCAGCAGAGCGCGAGGCCCTCGAGGCCGCCCGTCCCACCTTCCCCCGCCGCGCGGTCATCACCGGCGGCATGCCCTACGGCAACAAGAACCTGCACTTCGGCCACATCGGCGGCGTCTTCGTTCCCGCGGACTTCTTCGCCCGCTTCCTGCGCGACCGCATCGGCGCCCAGAACGTGCTCTTCGTCTCGGGCACCGACTGCTATGGCTCCCCCATCATGGAGGGCTACCGCAAGCGCGTGGCCGAGGGCTACCAGGGGACGATTGTGGACTACGTGGGAGAGAACCACGACGCGCAGAAGTCCGCGCTCGACGCCTACGGCATCAGCCTCGACCTCTTTGCCGGCTCTGGCCTCGAGCCCGCCCGCGAGTTCCACGAGCGCCTCACCGCCGAGCTGATCCGCCGCCTGCACGACCGCGGCTACCTGCATAAGATGAGCACCCGCCAGTTCTATGACGTGGAGGCCGGGCAGTTCCTCAACGGTCGCCAGGTCCAGGGCCGCTGCCCCGTCCGCGGCTGCAAGAGCGAGAAGGCCTACGCCGACGAGTGCGACCTGGGCCACCAGTTCGACCCCGAGGAGCTCATCAGCCCCGTGTCCCAGCTCACCGGCACCACGCCCGAGCTGCGCCCCGTCGACAACTGGTACTTCGACCTGCCCGCCTTCGAGGGCGAGCTCAAGGCCCTCATGGACGAGTGGGACCTCGACGAGCAGGTCAGGCCCATCGTCACCAAGACCGTGCGCGAGTCGCTCGTGGCCCCCGTGATCTACGTGCAGGACAAGTTCCGCGCCGCCTTCGACTCCGCGCGCGACCAGCTCCCCGACCACACCCTGCGCGAGGCCGAGAAGGGCCAGCAGTCCTTCTCCGTCGAGTTCTCGCGCTGGCAGGACCGCGACGAGGCGCGCGGCATCCTGGAGGCCGCCGGCGTGCGCTTCCGCACGGGCAAGTGCCTGCTGCCCTTCCGCATCACCGGCAACATCGAGTGGGGCGTGCCCGCGCCGGAGCTCGAGGGCGTGGGCAGCCTCACCGTCTGGTGCTGGCCCGAGAGCCTCTGGGCCCCCATCAGCTTCACCCAGGCCGCCCTGGCCACGAGCGACGAGGGCCGCTACTCCAGCCGCGACTGGCGCGACTGGTGGTGCGACGACGACGCCCGCGTCTACCAGTTCATCGGCCAGGACAACATCTACTTCTACTGCGTGGCACAGCCGGCGCTCTGGAAGGCGCTCGACTGGGGGCTCTTCCAGGACACGCCCGTGGCCAACTACCACATCCTGTTCATGAACAAGAAGGCCTCCAGCTCGGGCAAGGTCAAGCCGCCCATGGCCGCCGAGCTGCTCGACAACTACACCCCCGAGCAGCTGAGGTGCCACTGGCTGAGTCTGGGCCTGGACCAGAAGGCCGTGAGCTTCTCTCCCAAGCCCTATGACACCAGCGTGAGCCACAAGGACAAGAGGACCGGCGAAGACGTCCTGGTCAAGGACGACCCGCGCGTGGTGGACCCCGCCCTCAAGGAGAGCGCCTTCCTCACCAACATCTTCAACCGCCTGGCGCGCAGCTGCCTCTACGGCGCGCAGAACGTCTGCGGCGGTAGGCTGCCCTCCGTCGAGGCGGACGCCGAGGTCGTGGCCGCCTGTCGCGAGGCGACGCTGGCCTTCGAGCGCTGCGCCCACGGCTTCGATGCCCACGGGGCGCTGGGCGTGGCCGAGGAGTTCGCCCGCACGGCCAACAAGCGCTGGGGTGACGAGTCCAAGGCCGCCAAGGGTGACGACGCCGCCTACGAGCACGCGCTCGCCAACGCCTTCGCGGCGCTGCGCACGACGACCCTGCTCATGCACCCCGCGGCGCCCTTCGGCTGCGAGCGCATCTGCAAGCGCCTGGGCTTCGCCGCGGCGGACTTCTTCAGCTGGGAGAACGCCTTCCTGACGCCGGCCCAGCTCGCCGAGGCACTAGGCGAGAGGCCCTCCGAGCACGAGCTCGTGCCGCTGCCTCCCCGCTTCGACTTCTTCGAGAGGCACGAGAGCCAGGGCAGGTAGGCCACGCCGAGCGGAAGGCCACCGAAAGCCGTCACCCCCTGCACGGGGCGCTTCGGAGCGCGACCGTCACCTTGCGGAAGGCGGCGGTCGCGCTCCTCTCACCTAGAATCTGGGCAGCCACGCAGCCAGGAGGAGCTTCCATGAGCAACGACGCACCCGCCCTGCCCGAACGTCACGTCCCCCGCCCCTACGCACGTCCCACGGCGCCGCTGGATAGACGTCTGCAGGTCAAGACCCCCGACGGCGCGCGGATATCTGCCTTCTGCTACGCGCCGGCCGCCGACGCCGCCGTCACCGCGAACGCCGCCACGCCGGGTGTCTTGCCGGTCCTCATGCTCCATGGCAACGGAGAGGAGCACGGCATCTTCGGCGTCCTCGTCGACGCCCTCGTGGCCTGCGGACGCCCCGTGGTCGCCGTCGACTCGCGCGCCCAGGGCACGAGCACGCGCGGGACGGCGCAGCTCACCTACGAGCTCATGGCGGACGACGCGCTCGCCGTCCTCGATACCGCCGGACTCGCGCGCGTCCACGTGCTGGGCTTCTCGGACGGCGCGATCGAGGGGCTGCTGCTCGCGCGCGACCACGCGGAACGCATCGCGTCCCTCACGTCCGTGGGCGCCAACCTCTCTCCCGAGGGAATCCCCGGCAACGACGAGCTGGCGGAGGCCGCGGGCGAGTGGGAGGCCTGGGCGACGGCGGGTGACGAGTCCGCCCTCTACGAGGACGGAACGCCCGCCCCCAGCCGCAGGCAGGCGACCCAGATGGCGGAACTCCTCCGGCTCATGCTGGTCGAGCCGCACATCGAGGCAGAGAGCCTGGGACGGATCTCCTGCCCCTGCTGCGTGATGGCAGGCGAGCTCGACCAGATTCCCGCGGACGAGACCCGCCTCATCGCGCGCTCGATACCCGGCTCGCGCCTGGCCTTCGTCGCGGACGCCGACCACACCCTTCCCAAGGTCGCCCCCGAGGCTGTCCTGCGCGAGCTCCTGGTGACGATTGCCGAGGCCGAGCAGGGCGTCGATTGGTCGCAATTTCCCCGCAGCGTCCAACGCGTCTGAGCGGTTCCGGTGACCTGGGACGTTGCGAGCGCCCCAGACGCGTTTGACGCTTTCGGATGGGATTCGCACGTGTTGGACGCCATCGGGCACGACGTGTGCGCAGAGCCGCTGTTCTCTATGCCACTTCCTGAACCTTAGCTCCTTCTCTATGCCACTTCCTGAACCTCGGCTCCTTCTCTATGCCACTTCCTG